>NZ_CFHWAF010000004.1:0-76443 GCF_984452065.1 Hoeflea sp.
ACCATCGGCGCGGTCCTGCCGACATCCGTCGACTGGGGCAGACCGATCGCCGCCACCGCGCAATTCGCGGTCGATCTCTTCAACGAGGCCGGCGGCGTCAAGGGCTGCAAGGTCGAAATGACCCTGCGCGACACGCAAACCGACCCGAAGGTCGGCGTGGACGCCGCCAAGGCGCTTGTCGATCTCGAACAGGTTCCGGTCCTGCTCGGCGCGGTGTCGTCCGGCGTCTCCATGCCGATCCTGACCTCGGTCACCGTGCCCTCCAAGGTGATGCAGATGTCCTGCTGCTCGTCGTCGACCGCCTTCACTGCGATCGCCGAGGAAGGCAAGACCGACGGGCTGTGGTTCCGCACCTTCGCGACGACACGCAACCAGTCAGCCGTCGCGGCGCTGCTCGTCAAGGAACGCGGCTACAAGAATGTCGCCATCTTCTACAAGAACGACGACTGGGGGCAGGATATCGGCCGGCTGGTGAAAGCGGACCTTGAAAGCATGGGCATCACCGTGCCTGCTGTCATCGCCATCACCGACGGCCAGTCGTCCTATCGCTCGGAGGTCACCGAAGCGCTGAAGACGCAGCCGGACGCGATCTATCTGGCACTCTATCCGACGGAGGGAACGCTGGTCGCGCGCGAGTGGATATCACTCGGCGGCGCGCAGAAGATGGTGGTCGCCAACTCCTTGAAATCCGATGATTTCCGCGCGGGCGTCGGCATCCAGTATCTCGGCGACACGGTCGGCCACGACAGCGCGCAGCCACGCACCGAAAGCGCCCGCGGCTTTGTCGAGCTCTACAAGGAAAAGTTCGATGCCGAGCCGAACGGCCCGGGCCTGCCCAACAGTTTCGACGCCGCCATGATTGCCATGCTCGCCATGGAAGCGGCGGAAGAAAACACCGGCACGGCCATTGCCGCGTCCGTGGGCAGGGTAACGGACCCCGAGGGCGAGCCGATCTTCCCCAACAAGGAAGGCCTGATGAAGGCCAAGGAACTGCTCGGTGCCGGCAAGTCGATCTCCTACCAGGGCGGAACCGGCCCGGTGAAATTCGACGCCAATGGCGACGTATCGGCTCCGGCGGTTGCCTGGAAGTTCACCGACAGCGGCACGGAGGAGGTGCAGTATTTCACCCTCGACGAAGTGGATGCATTCATCGCATCGCTGAGCAATTGAACCCCCGTGCCCGGCGGCAACGCCGGGCGCATCGCCGTTGTTTGTCGTGGAGGGCTCATGGTGGGCAGAACACCTCGTCGTATTGAACTGGCGCCCGGGCTCGGCGTCAGCCGTATCATCACGGGGCTCTGGCAGGTGGCCGATCTCGAGCGGGACGGCAAGCTGCTTGATCGCGAACAGGCGGCCGGCGTGCTTGTCGATTACGCCGCCGACGGTTTCGACACGTTCGATATGGCGGACCACTACGGCTCGGCCGAGCTGATCAGCGGCGAGGCGCGACGCATGCTGTTGTCGCCAAAGGGCAAAACAGACGCCCGCTTCTTGACCAAATGGTGCCCCGAACCGGACCAGACATCGCCGGAGGCGGTGCGCGCCGGGATTGCCGAGCGGTGCGAGCGGCTCGGTGTCGAGACCATCGACCTGTTGCAACTGCACTGGTGGTCGTTCGACTATCCGGGCTATCTCGATGTGATGGACGCGCTGATGCGGCTCAAGCAGGACGGTGTGATCGGGCAGATCGGCCTGACCAATTTCGACACGGACCACCTTTATCTGCTGCTGCAGCAGGGCTACGAGATCGCAAGCAATCAGGTCTCATGCTCATTGCTTGACCGCCGCGCCCTCGGGCCGCTCAGCGCGCTCTGCCTCGAACGGAACGTCAAGCTGCTCGCCTATGGAACGCTTGCGGGCGGGTTCATCTCGGAGCACTGGCTGGCCAAGCCGGAACCCGGTTCCGTGCCCGACTGGAGCAAGATGAAATACAAGCGTTTCATTGACACGGTCGGCGGCTGGCAGGCGTTCCAGCGCCTGCTTGTGTGCCTTGAAGCCATCGCCGGGAAACACGGGGTGACGATCTCCAATGTCGCCACGCGCTGGATGCTCGACCAGCCCGCGGTCGCGGCCGTCATTATCGGCGCGCGGCTGACGCAATCCGAGCACCGTGCCTCGAATGCCGCCGTTTTCGGTTTCGCGCTTGACGATGCGGACCGGACGGCAATCGAGGAGGTGACACAGGCGATGGACGCGGTGCCGGGCGATTGCGGCGACGAATACCGGCGTCCGCCCTATCTCACAGCGTCCGGAGACCTCAGCCATCACCTCGACCAGCTGCCGCCCGCCTTCGAAACTATGGAAAGCAACGGCCGCATGCAGGCGCTTTCAGGCAGCGAATGGGAGCCGGTGGCAGGATATTGCCGGGCCGTGCGGCATGGCGAGCGGATCCTCGTCAGCGGAACGACAGCGACGCACGGAGAAAACCGTGTCGTCTGTCCCGGCGATGTGCGTGGTCAGACCATCTATATCATCGACAAGATCCTCGGCGCGGTCCGCGCGCTCGGCGGCAGACCCGAAGACATCATCCGCACGCGGATTTATCTGCGCAACGCCGATGACTGGGACGCCGCGTCACGGGTTCACGGCCGCTATTTCGGCGCCATCAGACCCGCCAATACGCTTGTCGAAATCAGCCGGCTGGTGGGCGATTACGATGTCGAGATCGAAGCCGAAGCGGTGGTCACGGACACGCCCTGATGCCGCATGATGCCCCATTTTGTTGAATGTGGTTCTCGCCACAGTCGGCCGCGCGATGCAGCACTAAGATCACGCAGACTTTACTGGACAAGCCTTTCCTCCGCCTGCGTAGGTGATTAACAGGCGAGCCTTTAAGGTCATAGCAAGGGGTAAGGGGTCTTTGCGGGGACAGGTAAAGAGGATTGTGACATGTTGCCCAGGTCGACTCCGCAAATCGCGCTCTTGATGTTCCACAATGCCATCGGACATGCCTATGGCGAGGTGACCAGTCTCGGCTGGCACGGCTGGCTTACCGAAGGCGATATAAGACGCATCGAGGAAGACGCGATCACATTGATACGAAAAGGCGAGGCGCTTCCCGAAACGCTCCACAAATGCGATCCGGGACCGGCCATTGACGATGCCGAGGAACTCGCCCGTGCCTTCTTCCGACACATGCGCGCGCACCGCGCGCGCCAGCCGGTGGTCTGCCAGTAGTCCGGCACGGGCATGACGGGCGGATCGGCGCTCCGGCGGGTGTAGCGGCGAGGTCGGACCGTCAGCCGATTGCCGCCACCAGTTCCCTCACCCGCTCGGCATTGTCGGCGGCAACCAGGCCGTCCCGGTTCAGGAGATTGTTCTCAAAGCCGATGCGCGCCTTGCCACCTCTCCTGATCGCCCCGACCAGGCAGTCGGTCTCGTTTTTTCCGAAGGCGCACAGGCCCCAGTCCACCTCGTCAACGCGGTCGCGCAGGGCAAGCCCGTTCAGGAACGGATCCATATCCGCGACGGCGCTTTGCCGACCCTCGGAATAGCGTCCCAGCACGAACAGGACCTGAAGACTGTCTGCGGGCACGACACCCTCGCCGATCAGCGCAAAGAGCAGCGACAGTTCGTCCGGCTGGTAGAGGATATGCTGCAAATTGACCCCGGCATCGGCGGTCCAGTGATAGAAATCCCCTGAAGCCGCGCGCTCGCCGTCATCCGGCAGCATCTCGCGCAACGCCACCGACACCGTCGCCGGCATGACGTCGCGAACGAGTTTACGCTGATCGGCCGGACTGTACCGGCCGACGGCCTCGGTGGTAATCTGCACCGCCATCTCCGGCACAGTCGCGCCCATTTCCGCTATGAGCTCGCGATAAAGGCCCGCATCCAGAACATGCAGACCGTCGGCATCGCGCACATGAGCATGAACGGCACCGGCGCCGGCCTCGAAACAGGCGGCGGCAGCCTGCACGATTTCAGGAATTGTCACCGGCAAGACCCGGTGATCGGTCCTGGTCCGGCGGGCGCCGTTCGGCGCCACCATAATACGGGGAAGCTTCATCACACGGCGGCCTCTTGATGTGCGGACGACGGGTTCGGTCACAGGGGCATTCGCCGTCATGATGCAAATGTTTCCGGCAAACCGTGTCTTCCATTGGAATTAACGCCAGCTTCAACAATTCACCAAATAGAAATTCCAGTATTAATTTGTCAATTGACAGAAAAATCCAAACAAAATTGGTTTAAATGAATAATTGGTGATAAATACACTGCTGGCGCCAAGGAAATAAAATGGTACTTGATCCGCAATCCAAGTTCAAGCTGTCAGATAAAGCCACTTTCCGCTCTATCGGAGACAATGGCGTTATTCTGAAGACCGATACCGGACAGATTTATTCCTGCAACAGCACGGCGGAAGCTTTTCTTCGGCACATGGACGGCAAACGCGATCTCGGCGAAACCGCGGATGCGGTTTGCGGCGAGTTCGACATAGAGCGCGATGCGCTTTTGAGCGACCTGGAGGAGTTGCTCACATATCTTCAATCCGAAGGAGTGCTCGATCATATCGACGCAAAGCGCTAACGCACAGAACGGCGCACAAACCAGGCAGACGGTGAAACGGCGGCTGTTCCGTCTCGAACTCTGGACGACGGCAAGGCTTTTGCCGCTGCTTGTTGTCGGCCGCGATCTGGCCGGCGCCATGCGGCTCGCGGATGGCGACGGATGGATCCGCTATACCGGTTTCGATCCCGAATTCATTGCCCGTGCCGTCATGCGGGTCACCAGACGGCCCTGGCTGATGCGCGAACGGCGCTGTTTTCGTCAGGGGATTTTGGGCTACCGGTTCCTCAAGAAGGCAGGCCACCGGCCGGAGCTGCATTTCGGCATAAAGGAAAACAGCATCGAACGCGACAAGATCGGCGCCCATTGCTGGGTCGTTGTGGATGGCCGCTCCCTGGTCAACGACATCATGGACGACATGATCCCCATCCATGTTCACAAAGCGGATCAGGGCCCTTGAGCTCCAGATATTTCGACCTTGCCGGTGTGCGTCTCGCACTCGACTGCGCGGACGAGACCCTGATCGCCCCGCTGATGAGCCTCATCGGTCCCTGGGAGTTGCGGGAGACGATATCCGGCGCGCCCGATTTCCACCTTTGCCTCAAGCCCGTCGACAGCATCGATGAACCGGGCGGCGAAACGGTGTTCTACCGGGGTCCGGTCGCAGACGAAGGTCTGTTTCACTTCTCAAGCGGCGCTTCGTCCTGGAGCATTTTTGCGCCGGACGAACTCCTCGCCCGATTTACCGTCGAACAAGGCGCGGCCGTGTTTCTTGTCGCGCCGGGCTGCCGGGCCGCAACGCTCAGCGTCGCCCAGAGCTTCGCACTCGATCAGGTGCTGACAGCCAACGGGCACGCAATGGTTCATGCCGCCTGCGTCGAAACGCCCAACAAGGCGGGCCGGGTGATCCTGCACGCGTCCAGCGGCACCGGCAAGACAACCACATCGCTGGCGCTCGTCGGCGCGGGTTGGAGATTGTGCACGGATGATGCGACCGTTCTTTCGCCGAACCCGCCTGGAAGCGTGATTGTCCGGGGCGTTCCGCGCGCGATCAAGATCCATCGCAACAGCGCCGGCATGCTGCCGTGGCTTTCGCAGATGGTCGACGGCCGGTGCTGGGACGAGAAGGACGAGCAATGGATGGAGCGGTCCACACTGCGCGATCGCGGTTACCTTGCGCAGGACGCGCCGGCCCCCCTGTTGGCGGTGATTGCCCTTCGTCGCACAAGCGGTCCGATGCGCCTTGTCGAACAGGACTGCGTCGACGCGTTCACATCCATCATGGATGACAATATCAGCCTCGGTTCCGCCGGGCTCTTTCCCGGCCACGAGCAGCGAATGGACGTCTACTCCAAAGCCCTCGGTCAGGCCGGCTGTTATCTGCTGGAAATCAATGGACGCCCGCAGGATGCGGCGGCGCTGATAAATTCGCGACTGGGCCGCTGAACGTCACCGCCGGCGCGAGACCAGATGCTGCGCCCAGCGAAAGGCGTGCCTGCGTATCCGCGACCGGTGGCCCGTGTCGTCCCATGTGGCGATCACGCTCGCCGGCGTAACAAGGCTTCGGCTCCGGCGATAGGTTTTGCCGCTTGCAAGGCTGTCGCGAATATGACCGGCCGCGTCGTCCTCGAAGAGCGCATACACCAGGTCAAGACAGACAAGAACCTCGAGCCGGGCCGGAATCGCGTCGAGCACGGAGCGAAGATAGTCGATATCACCCTCATCAAGCCGGCGCGCCGCCTGCAGGACGTCGACGAGCAATTGCAGGCGATGAAATTTGTGGCCGGCAGCCGCGTGAACGACGGCGGTCAGGAGGTTGCCGACGGCGGGATGTTCGCCGTCGGCACAGGCCAGCACATAGTCGTCATACCCGAAGGACAGGCGCCGCCTCAGGCTCGCATAGTGAACCAGGTTGCCATGCAGCTCGATGAGAACATTGTGGTCGTCGGAGCGCACCCATTTCTGCTCCATATTGCGTGCCGACCGGTCAAACCGCTCCTTTTGGTGCAGGATAAAACCGCATTCCCTCAGGATGTCGCCAATGGCGGGTGCGGCGGAGGGATCGGCGAGGAGATCGACATCGGTGAACGGCCGGTCGGACGCCCGGTCGTAAAGCGCCTTGGCGAAAACCTGACCCTTGACGATCCGGGCAGGCAGACCGGCGGCCTCGATGGCATTCATCACCTGCAGCGCCTGCGCCTCCAGAACCATCGCGTGCGCATTGGCAAGAAGCTGTCCCTCGCGGACTTCATCCAGCAACTGGGTATAGGGCGGCTCTTTCGGCACCAGCGCCGCCAGTTTCGGCAATGCGACCGGCTCGATGCCGTGATGGCGGAGCGCCGTGAAAAGCCGCTGTGCATCGACAGATGCGATGTGCCCGGCAGCCGGGCCTTTCGCCTGAGGATCGGCCAGCGCGCACAGCACGGCCGCAAGGGAACGCTGACCGTCCGCGGCGTCCCGTGCGCTCATTTCGGTTCGCTTTCCGTGCCCAGGATGTCGGCGATGGTGCGCACCGATACGATACTGACAATCGCCTCCGGCGTCAGTTGCTTCCCCGAGACTTGCTCGACCGCGAGGATAATATTGACATGGGCGATGCTGTCCCAGCCTTGCAGCGTGTCGATGCCGGCCTCATCGGACAATTGTTCAAGCGGCGTGCGGGTCGCTTCCGCGACGATCCGGCGGGCGTTCTCCATCGCGCTCATCTGTCCGCTCCGGAAATATATGCGGGGAAATCCTCCTGCAACAACTCAAACTGAAGATAGTCGACCGCCGCATTGCGGGTCGTGTCGAAGCTGCAGCGATGCAGCGTCCCGTTGTGATTGAAACCCAGCTTCCTGTAGTTGAGGACCGAGGCGAAGTTGCGCGCCTCGACCGAACCGGTGAAGCGTTCCACATCGGCATGCCGGACAAAATGCGCCATAACCGCCTTGCGCACCTCCAGCGGCACGGACTTGCCCCACCAGTCGCGGTCGAGGATGACGACGCCGAGCGATGCGGATTTGTAGGGCGTAAGGTAGATTTCGTGATAGCCGATGCTCAGTGTGCCGCCTTTCGGCACGATCGCATGGATGAAGCGGGAGCGGCGGTTCGGCAATTTGTATTTGCGCAGGATGCGCAGCCACCCGGCCTTCTTGTCCGAATGGGAAAGCTGGCGAAGGATTTCCGCATCCTCGTTCATCCGCCTGTAGAGTTTGAGCGCCTGCCACTTGCCGGCGACCTCCAGGGAAAAGCGCTCGGTTTCCAGTGTCCGGCTGAGGACCGAAATACGGCGACGGTGCCATTTCACGATGATTTGTCCTGCATCTGCGCCGCCTCGCGGACCCGGTCGCGGACGATCTTTCCGCGTTCGTTCCTGGGAATCTCCTCCAGAATGTAAAGAGCCGCCGGGACAGCTTCGGCCCGTGCCCGCGCCCGGCACCAGTCGCGCACCTCCTGCGTATCGACGGTCGCCCCGTCGGACGGCACGAGCGCGGCGGCAACCGCTTCGCCGCTGACCGGATCGGGGATGGCAAAGGCACAGGCCTCATCGATCTGCGGATGCCGCTCCAGCAGCATGTCGATCTCCTCGGCCTGGATCTTGATACCCGCCCGGTTGATCTCCGACTTGATGCGCCCGACCAGCGTCAGGCATCCGACTTCATCCAGTTCGCCTATGTCGCCGGTGCGGAACCAGCCCGCGACAAACGCCTCCTGCGTCTTGTCGGGCGCATTGAGGTCGTTCTGCATGATGGTCGGGGACTGCACCAGCACCTCGCCCCTGCCGACCGTTGCAATGGTGCGATCGTCCTTCAGAACCGCATAGGTCCCGCCCCATATGCGGCCGACAAAACCATCGCGTCCCTCCGCGTCCGCGAGCATGCCGCCGCCGATCCAGTTTGCGGTCTCGGTCATGCCGAACATGTTGAACACATTTCGGGTACCGATCCATTCGGCGATCGCCGACCACTGATCGGCTGACAGGGGCGCCGATCCGATATGAACCCGCGCCGGGGCCTTGTCGGGCGGCCGGGACATGCGCATCGCCAGCTTCCAGAAGGAAGGAACCGAACTGAGGAAAGAGATGGCGTGGCGATCCATGACCGTGCCGAACGAAGCGATTTCGGAAACGCCCGGGCTGCACCACAAATGGAGCGTGCCGCCCGCCGCCAGCGGGGTGAGGCAGTTCGGGCCCGGCGGCGCCCGGCCCCAGCCAGGCGGACGCGGCGGTGTGCAACATGACATTGCGCCGCTCTTCATCGCTGAGATGCGGATTGACAAGGACGGCACACCGCCCCGCCGCCCAGGCGCCGAACAGGGACATGAGCATGTCGGGGGCATCCGGCTCCGCTACCACAACCGGGCCCGGCCGGCCGGCGGCGCGTTCGTCGATCTCGGCAGCCTTCGCGCCAGCGGCGGCAAAGAGTTCATCCAGATCAAAAGACCGCTGTGAGCGCACATCGACGACACGCGCCGATGCCGGAAGTCCGCTTAAAAAAGGAAGGCCATCAATAGATTTCATCTTTTTCCGCCGTCCCCGTCCGGCAACGATTCACGCATCTGTGAAGACCGGCCGCACGCGTTCCGGTCCGCTTGTGCGCAACCCGGCCTTTCGGTTTCGTCGCATATGAGCCGCTGCAAACTACCGAGAACTTCATTTCAGTAAATACGCTGAATTTCTGATCTTTATGCAATATTAAATCCGGAATTACCGCACCATTATTGTGCATTATCTAGGATATACGTTGCGATTACGGAAAAAGAGAGGTTGGAAAAGCACAATCTCAACCATGGTCTGGCCGAATTTCCCGCAAATCCGTTACAAATGTTTCATGAATTGACAAGGTTGGATTTGTTTTGAAACAGTCGGCTCCTGCCCTTTCGACCGGTGGAGATAGAGGTTGGAACGCCGCGTAACGATCAATGATCTGATCGCCCTTCACTATGAAAACCTCAGTCCGCAACTGAGGTTGGCAGCCGACTATATCGCCGATCATCACCATGATGTGGCAAGCCGTTCGCTGCGGGCCGTCGCGGCAAGCAGCAGTCTCAATCCGCCGACTTTCTCGCGCCTTGCCAAGGCATTGGGCCTGCAATCGCACCAAGACATACGCGAGCTTTGCCGCAAGGAAATCAAATACCGCAGTCTCAGCTTCTCCGAAAAAGCATCGGCGCTGAGGATGGAAGAGACAAATGGCGATGACGCGGAGCAGACGCCCTTCGCACAGCGTCAAACGGCGTCGGCGGTGCGCAATATCAACCAGTTCGCAAACGAACTCGATGTGCCGCGCCTCAGACTTGTCGCGGACCGGCTGGTCCGTTCAAAACGCGTCCTGATCGCGGGCTCAATGGCAGCGGAAAATCAAATGCTTTCATTTAAACCAGACACGCGCTAAGGCCGCGTCAACAGATATTCGGCAACCGCCTGGTAGGCTGGAAGCGACGTCGGATCGATAAGCCCGTTCTGAGCTTGAGGAAACGACGCGAAGCGAACCAGCACCATCTCGGCCTTCGGATCGACATAAATCGTCTGGCCGTGCACGCCGCGTGCGGCATAAGCGCCGTGCTCATTGTGGAACACCCACCATTGGCTCGTGTAACTTCCGCCGGCCAGTGTCGGAAAACCGTCACCGAACCTGCTCCGGTCACCGCCGTTGCGGATATTTTCGACAACCTGCGCCGGAAAGAGGCGCTCGCCGTTGATCACGCCTTCGTTGAGCATCAGGAGCCCGATCCGGCCGAGATCCCTCAATCCCGCCGTCAGCCCGCCGCCGGCAAATGGAACGCCCAGGCCATCGACCGTCTGATAGGCATCCTGCTCGGCGCCCATTCGGCGCCACAGCCGTTCGGACGCCAACTGTGTCACCGGCTTGCCGTAAATCCGTGAAATGACCCAGCCGAGCATATCGGAATTGATCGTCTTGTAATGGAACTCCGAGCCGTGCTCGCCCTCGGGTTCGACTTGTTGAAGATATTCCCAGTAGCCGTTGGGGCCTTGATAATCTTCCGGTTTCGGGAGCGGACTTGCGGCGGCGGAATAGATCCAGATGTCGGCGTTGGGATCGGAATAATCCTCCGAATACCGTACTCCCGTCGTCATATCCATGACCTGCCGAATGGTCGCATTGCCGAAGGCGCTGTCGCCGGTTTCCGGGATCACGTCTGAAACAAGACGTGTTTCGTCGAGATCGCCTTCAACGACCATGATCTCGGCCAAGAGACCGGTAATCGACTTGGTCATCGACATGGCGGCGTGTTTGCCGTCCTCTTCAAGGCAGCCGAAATAGCGCTCATAGACGACGCGACCCCTGTGGATGATCAGGATGCCGTCGGTGTAGTTGGCATAAAGCGACTCCTCCCAGGTCATCGGTTCGCCGGTGTTCATCGGCGTGAATGTCAGGGCGTCGATCTTCTGGCGCTCCGTGGCAAAGTCATGCGGCCGGAGATAGTCCAGCGGCACCGGCGCACCGAGCCCGCGGCTGATTTGTTCGGTCGGAAGGAACTCGCGAAGATGGCACACCGACCAGCGCAGCTTGGGGAAGCTGAAATAGTTGGAATCCGGTTGTGTAATCAGCTTGTCGGGCGGCGGCGGAAAACCCTGCATCCATTCCATTTTATTCGGATCGGACGCCAGGGCATCCAATCGGTCGGACGATTGGGCCAGCGCTGGCCCGCACGTCGCCAGCATGATGGCGGCAAATCCAAACAGGTGCATCGGAACGGCTGCGTATCCAAGCATTTTCGGCTCCCTTGCATTCAGATGTCTATTCGCGAAGTTCCCTGGTTTTCGCGGCCGGTTCAATAATTGATCACGAGGTTCAAAAAGCCCCCATACCAGACCGGGAGGTCCTGGCCGGCTGCCTGGCTGAGTCCGTTGCCAGGCACCGAGGCGCTGACGCCCGCGGTCAGGAAGGTGTTCGGGTTGATGATCCGGCTGTACTCGACAAAAAAATCGTCGGCGAGATAAGGATCGGTGACACCGGTGACGACATTGTCGACACCGGCAATATCGAGGCGCGTCGCCTGGCCGAACTGCACCGGGCTGCGCAATTCATTGGCGCGGATATGCGCATAGCGGAAGGTTACTTTATCCTGTGGCGTCGGATTGACGCTCAATGCCAGCTCATGTGCCTGCACATTCGAATTGATGAAGGTCATGGAGGACTTTGAGCCCGTCGCCCATGTACTCGGATTGCCATCGTAGAAAAGCGGATCGAACCTTTCCTGGCGAGCCGTGTTGGGATCGTCTCCGGAGAATGTCTTGTACGTGTAGGTCAGCGATGGCGACCAGGGTGCGTCAGTCCAGACCTGGCCCGCCTGAAAACGGCCGCCCCAGGCGAGCATGTCGGTTCGGTCGTTCCATTCGACCGCGGCGTCCACGCCGATAAATGAAGACCCGAACCTGTTTTCAAGAGGATTTGTCCGGGCATAGAAGCCGAGCAAATTCAGATTTTCCCGCGCATTCTCAACGATCGTCGGAGCACCGCCTCCGCCCGGAACAACCTGCGGATAGGGGTTGTTTGACTCCAGGATATGGACATAGGTTCCGCCGATATAACCGCCGGCTGACCCGTCAAAGCGCAAATCGAAGCCTGCAAGTTGGTTTTTGTTGTCCGTCGACGGCATTTCGTTCGGGTCCAGGTAAAAAGCCGTTGCCTCGGCGCGGCCATGGGTCAGCCGGCCGATGGCCGCCATCTCCCAGGCTTTTCTCGGTCCAAACTTAAGCGCTCCGCGCTCAAAGCCGCTCGATCCCCCATTGGCGATGAGCATCCCTGTTCCAAGACGCAGTTCCCGGGGACCGACGGAAACATCAAGTTCGACGGAATCATCGAACGTCTTGCGCGCGCCGATATAGGCTTCTTCAACCGTAATCCGCCCGGTATTGCTGAAGTCATAGGCATCGGTTCCCTGGGTGTAGGAGGCGACGAAAGACGCCTTGCCATAGCCGGTAACGCCATCGGGGAAGGTCCTTGAAAAACTGACTCCGGGTTTCACATAGTATTCGATCCACTCCTTGTCCGGGTCGTATTCGAAGACCGGGGCGAATATGTCCGACAGGATCCAGAACAGATTGCCCTCCGCCACGGCGTTGACGCCTGCCTGAAAATGCATCCGCACCTTCAGATTGTCCTCGTCGACGATGAGCATCGGGTCCGCGCTTGCCGCTCGGGCGGCGCCGGCCAAAACCAATGGGGCCACGATGAAGAGGCCTGTCCGCCCAATAAAAGCGGTGTGGAGCAACCCAAAAACCATGCGTCATCCCGGACAATACACCTACGACGAGAGGTATCGCGGACTTGGGGCAATTCAAGGGCCGGGCATCCGGACCGAGGCCTATGGTTCCGGATGCCCGTGTGTATGAACCCGATCCCCCTGAAGCAGCCGCCGGTGTCGTCACAGCCGCCTCGCCCCGGATCAGGTCAGTGTCCGCGCATCATCGCCGCGCATTTCTCGCCGATCATGATCGACGGCGCGTTGGTGTTGGCGTTGATGATGGTCGGCATGATGGATGCATCGGCGACCCTCAGGCCGGATACGCCATGCACGCGCAGCGCGGCATCGACGACGGCCATCTCGTCCGATCCCATTTTGCAGGTGCCGACGGGGTGATAGATGGTCTGCGAATAGTTGCGCACGAACTCGGCCAGATCCTCGTCGCTCTCAACATCCGCGCCGGGCAGGTATTCATCGCCGCGGAATTCATCGAAGGCCTGCGAATTCAGGATCTTGCGCGCGATCTTCACGCCCTCGACCACCACATCGAGATCGCGGCTGTCGCTGTAGGTGCCGGGGTCGACGTTCAGATTGTCCGCCACATCCGAAGACGCCAGCGTCACCCGGCCCTTGCTGCGGGTGCCGACGATGCCGGGCAAAGCGGTCAGCCCGTGGCCCTCAGGGTTGCCCGCGCCGTCAAGAATGAACCAGCCCGGAGCAAAATGGAACTGCAGGTCCGGTGCCTCGGCGTCCTCATGAACGGTGAGAAAGCCGCCCGCTTCGCCGATATTGGACGTCAGCAGCCCCATGCCCTCGGCCAGTTTCTCGGCTTCGGCCGGATCGGTCGCGCCGGCGAGGCTGATCTCCTGCGTGCAATGATACGCCACCGGCGCCATGAAATGGTCCTGCAGGTTCTCGCCGACGCCCGGCAGATCCTTGACCACGGCGATGCCATGCTCCTGCAGTTGCGCCTTCGGGCCGATGCCCGACACCATCAGCAATTGCGGCGAACCGTAGGCGCCGGCGCTGACAACGACCTCCCTGTTGCAATGGGCGATCTGTGTTCCGTCGGGGGTTTCGAACTCGACCCCGATGCAGGTCTGCCCGTCCATCACCAACCGTTTGGTCATGGCCGAGGTGATCACCGTCAGATTGTCGCGTTCCAGCGCCGGATGCACATAGGATACGGCGGCCGATCCGCGCATGCCCTTGCGCTGGGTCACCTGATAAAGGCCGAACCCTTCCTGTTCGCCGTCATTGAAATCATCGTTGAGCGGATATCCCTGCTCTTCAGCCGCTTTCACGAATGCCACAGACAACGGGTTCGGGTCGCGAGGATCGGCCACGGTCAACGGGCCGCCCGAAGCGTGCAGCGGCATGTCCCCGCGCTCCTGATTTTGCCCTTTCAGGAAAAACGGCAGGATATCCTTCCAGCCCCAGCCGGTGATGTTTCCCCTGTTCCAGCTATCGTAATTGGCGGGCGCGCCGCGCTGATAGATCATCGCGTTGATCGATGAACATCCCCCAAGAACCTTGCCGCGCGGCGAATAGAGCTGACGTCCGTTCAGCCCCTCCTGCTCGCTTGACGAATAGTCCCAGTCGAGATCGGTCTTGAACAGGGTCGGAAACGCAACGGGCACGTGAACCGCCTCCTGATCGGCGTCGGTCGGTCCGGCTTCCAGCAGCAACACGCTGGTCTTGGGGTTTTCGGAAAGCCGGGCAGCCACTGCGCATCCCGCCGATCCCGCGCCCACGACAATATAGTCAAATTTCATGAATACCTCCCAGTTACTCATTGGCCGCCTGAACGCGACCTACCCAAAGAGGTATCCTCCGCGCCGGGCATAGCAACCCTTGGACAGTCATAATTGTGTCAGGGCGCGGGCCGGCGACACGCCTTGTAACGTGCACCCCCATCGGTCAGGGGTATCGTGCGCTTCGAGCCCGGAACACTGCCGGGCTTCAGATATCCTCGTCGAAATAGGGCAGGTCGGCGAGCGGGACATTCATGATAACGGCCATTGCGGGCGCTGACAGGTTGCCCGGCACCGCTTGTCCGCGTTCTCACGTCCTCATTCTCGCCCTGGCCGGTTTCGCCGTAGAATGGCGTCGCTTGAAGCACATGGCAAGTAATGCGGCCTTTGTCGATTGCCCCGCAGCATGACACTCAAAATGGACCTTTTGGAGTCAGCCGGCTACCGCAACGCCTTCACATGGTTTAAAAACACCCGCTGCCGCCGGGAGTAAAAAGCGATGAACTATGAAATCTGGCTTGTCTTCCTGATGACGGTTCTGGCGTTTATGGTGACGCCCGGGCCAAGCCATCTGCTGATGCTTTCCAACAGCATGACCCACGGGTTCCGGCCCTCACTGGCAACAGCGGTGGGAGACCTGACGGCAAATGCTCTTCAGATGCTTGCGGCCGGGCTTGGGCTGGCGGCGCTGCTGATCGCGTCTCAAGGCGCGCTGGCATTCGTTAAATGGGCAGGTGTTTGCTATCTCGTCTGGATGGGTATCCGGATGTGGCGCAATGCCGGAGCGGTCTCATCCGCGGTGGGCACAGCGCCGAATGCGGCCCTCAAAACACTATGGATGCAGGGTTTCATAACCTCGGCCGCCAATCCCAAGGCCGTGGTGTTTTTTGCCGCGCTGTTTCCGCAATTCATCGATCCCTCGCAACCGTTTCTTCAGCAGTTCCTCATTCTCTCGGTGACCTACATCGCCATTGACGGCACCTTTCTGGCAAGCTACGGCGCCGGAGCCGGCTGGCTCGCCTCCCGTCTCAAGGGCAGGGCAACCGCGGCAATCCATCGCGTCGGGGCAACGTTCCTGATCGGCGCCGCCCTGCTGCTCGGCCTGAAAACGCTGCGGGAAGCGCGCTGAGCCGCTCGTTTACGTGCCGCTGCCCGTATGACCGGCTCCTTCCGGCCACGGCAGGGTGCTGTGCTCCGAGGCGATCGCCGCCAGGCTCGCCGCGACATCAGGCTGCGGAAGCGTTGATTTGCGCAGTTCCAGATCCACATGGACCAGCAGCGTTTCCATGGTTGCGGCGAGCGCGCCGTCGGCGCGGAACAGACGGTGGAAGAGCCGCATCTTCTTGCCGGCGCCTGACAGCACCTGGGTCGTCACGACAACCATCTCGCCCGCCCGGATTTCCGCCAGATACCGGATACGGTTTTCGACGGTGAAGTAGCTGTTCCCGGCCGCGATGTAGGACGGTCCGCAGCCGATCATTTCCATGAAGCGGTCCGTCGCCTGGGACGCGATTTCGACGTAATGCATCTCGTTCATATGGCCGTTGTAATCGGTCCAGTCCTTCGGCACGACGCGGCGGGCGGTGACCGGAAGATCGCCGTCTTCGGCATGCGGCAGGCTGACCTCATGGTCGTTGATCAAACGGCCGGCGCCGCTGCCGGTCTTCTTCAGCGCCCGCATCATCGCGACCAGATTGTCGTCACGCAGCCGCTCCAGGGCACGAATGGACATGTGGCCCGACTGGGCATCGGACTGCCCGGCAATCAGGTCGACCAGTTCGTCGTCGAACGCCGGCACGTCCACCAGCTTTGTCCAGGGCCATTGCAGCGCGGGACCGAATTGCGCCATGAAGTGCTTCATGCCCGCCTCGCCGCCGGCGATACGATAGGTCTCGAACAGCCCCATCTGCGCCCAGCGCAGCCCGAAACCCATGCGGATGGCCTCATCGATTTCCTCCGTGGTGGCGATACCGTCCTTGACCAGCCACAGGCTCTCGCGCCAGACCGCCTCCAGCAGGCGATCCGCGACATGCGCGTCGATTTCCTTGCGGATCACGAGAGGGTACATGCCGATCGAGCGCAGGATCCCGGCGCCGCGCTCGCACTGCGTCGCATCGCCGACCAGTTCGACCAGCGGCAGAAGATAGACGGGGTTGAACGGATGGGCGACGATCACGCGCGCGCCTTCGGCGGTCAACTGCGACGGTTTGAAACCCGAGGTGGAGGAACCGATGATCGCATCGGCCTTCGCCAGCCCCGTCAAACGCGCATGCACCGCATGTTTGACGTCGAGCCGTTCCGGCACGCTCTCCTGAACCCAGTCGGCGTCGCTCAAGGCTTCGGCGAGGTCGCCGCAGAAGGAAAGCGTGCCCTCCTCCGGCAGGGCCCTGTCATAAAGGGCCGGTAGAGAGCGGCGCGCATTGGCAAGCACGTCGCCGATCTTGCGCTCGGCCTGCGGCTCCGGATCGAACACACAGACATCCCAGCCGTTGAGCAGAAAGCGCGCGGCCCAGCCGCCGCCGATGACGCCGCCGCCGACAATGCAGGCCTTGCGCGTCATGCCGCGCTTCCCCGGGCTGCAGGCGGCCGCTTGACCAGACCGAGCGTTTCGCGCACCGCGGCAGGTCCGATGACATTTGCCCCCATGTTCTCGATGATATTCACCGCGCGCTCGACAAGCTGCGCATTGGTGGCCAGCACGCCTTTTTCAAGAAAGAGATTGTCCTCAAGGCCGACGCGGACATTTCCACCCGCCAGGACGGCAGCCGCCGCGAAGGGCATCTGATCGCGCCCCAGGGAAAAGGCGGACCAATGCCAGTCCGCAGGCACGTTGTTGACCATCGCCATGAAGGTGTTGAGGTCGTTGGGCGCGCCCCAGGGAACCCCCATGCAAAGCTGAACCAGCGCCGGGCCGGAGAGGACGCCTTCTTCGACCAGCTGTTTTGCAAACCACAACTGGCCGGTATCAAAGGCTTCGATCTCGGGCTTCACGTCCAGCTCGGTCATCATCCGGCCCATGGCGCGCAGCATGCCGGGCGTGTTGGTCATGACGTAGTCGGCTTCGGCAAAATTCATCGTGCCGCAATCGAGGGTGCAGATTTCAGGCCGGCAGTCAGCCACATGCGCCACACGTTCAGCGGCGCCGGCCATATCCGTGTCCCGATCGTTGAGCGGCAGCGGCGCTTCGGCCGGGCCGAAAACCATGTCGCCGCCCATGCCGGCCGTCAGGTTCAAAACCACATCGACGTCCGCAGCGCGAATGCGCTCCGTGACGTCGCGATAAAGGTCGGGCCGGCGGCTTGGCGCGCCGGTTTCGGGGTCGCGCACGTGGCAATGGACCACGGCGGCGCCGGCTCTGGCGGCGTCGATGGCAGCGTTGGCAATCTGCTCGGGGCTGCGCGGCACATGCGGGCTGCGATCCTGCGTGCCGCCCGAGCCCGTCACCGCGCAGGTGATGAAAACGTTCCGGTTCATGGTCAGCGGCATGATCTATTTCCCTTTCCAGACGGGATCGCGTTTTTCCGCGAATGCGCGGGCGCCTTCCTGCTGATCTTCAGAGCGGTAGAGCCTTTCGACGGTGGCAAACTGGCTGCCGGTGATGCGGTTCATGGCGTCCTGGAACTTCATGTCCTCCGCCTCGCGCACGATTTCCTTGATTGCGGCGTAGACAAGCGGCGGACCGGAGGCGAGCAGGTCCGCCAGCTTACGCGCCTGCGCCAGAAGGTCGGCGGCGGGATGGACCTGATTGATCAGCCCCCAGCGGGCGGCCTCCTGCGTGTCGATCCAGCGTCCGGTCAGCAGCATTTCCATGGCGATGTGATAGGGGATGCGCCTGGGCAGTTTGATGGACGCGGCATCGGCCACGGTTCCGGAGTTTATCTCCGGGAGCGCAAAGGTGGCGTGTTCCGCGGCCAGAATGATGTCGGCGGAAAGGGCAAGCTCCAGCCCGCCGCCGCAGCAGATGCCGTTCACCGCCGCGACGACCGGCTTGTTGAGACCGCGCAATTCCTGAAGCCCGCCAAAGCCGCCGACGCCGTAATCGCCGTCGACGGCATCCCCGCCCGCGGCCGCCTTCAAATCCCAGCCGGCGCAGAAGAACCGTTCGCCGGCCGCCGTCAGCAGCGCAACGCGCAGGTCCGGATCGTCGCGAAATTCAGTGAAGACGTCACCCATGATGCGGCTCGTCTCAAGGTCAATGGCGTTTGCCTTGGGCCGGTCCAGCGTCACCTCGAGCACGTGCCCCCGGCGTTCGGTCCTGATTGGGTCATCGGTCATTTCAGTCTCCGATCCTTATGAGCGCGTCCGCGACCACGGCCCCTCCGGCGCCGCATATCAGCGGGTTGATTTCAATCTCCAGCGGACGCGCGTTTTCCACATAGGTCTGCACCGCCATCACGGCATCGAGGATGCTGTCAATGTCGGCGGGCGGCGCGCCCCGGTATCCGGCCAGAAGCCGCGCGACCTTCAATTTGCCCAGCGCCTCTTCCACCTCGTTTCGCGCGCTCGGCACCAGCATTGAGACGCTGTCCTCCAGGAGCTCGGTCAAAACGCCTCCGGCAGCCAGGGTGAGGACGTAGCCATGGGCCGGATCGGCAACCACGCCGATCAGCAATTCGGCGACGGCGTCCGTGATCATTTGCTCGATCAGGAATTCCCGCGCCTGCATCCCTGCCGCCGCCGCCTCGACGGCCTCGGCGTCTTGCAGGTTCAGCGCCACGGCGCCGGCTTCGCTTTTGTGCGCAAGGCCCTGCCCCTTCAACGCAACCGGAAAGCCAAGGCCGTTTGCCGCCCGCGCCGCCGAGACCGGGTCGTCCGCACGCGCCGCTTTCGGAATACGCAGCCCTTGAGCCGCGAGCACCGCCTTGGCGTCGGCCTCAAGGAGCGTGCGGCTTCCCGCCGGTCCCGCCGGCGGCATCAGCGGCGCGGCGACATCGGTGCGCCGACCGAGTTGAGCGGCGATTTCCATCGCCGCGATTGCCTCGGCCATGCCGCAGAAGGCCATGATTCCCATCCCCACGAGGCGCGCGGCAACGGCTTCAGGCATGGTTTCGGGGAGCGAGCTCAAGATGGCCATTGGTCGACCGACATCGGCCTGCACGCGGGCGACCGCGTTGATGACCGGCTCCCAGTCCGAAGCCTTGCAGCGGTCGTCGCGCGGAAAATCCAGAACCACGCAACCGATGGCCAGATCGCCCTGCATCATGGCTGAAAACGTCGCCGCGAGCGCGTCCTCGTCGCCCCAGATATAGGTGTGGTAGTCCAACGGGTTCGCGAGCGCGACTTTGGGGCCCAGTGCGGCGCCGAGACCCGACCGCTGATCCTCATTCAGGGCCGGAAATTCCACCGCGCCGCCATGTGCACCGTCCGCCATCAAGCATGCCTCACCTCCCGAACAGGACATCGACGCGATCCGGTTGGAGGTCAGCGGACCGACGACATGCAGCAGTTTCAGCGTCTCGAGAAAGACCGGCAGCGTGGCGGCCCGGCCGATCCCGAAGCGTTGAAACAGCGCCTGCGCCCCGGCATCGCTGCCGGCCAGGGACGCCGTGTGCGATACCGTCGCGGAGCGGGCCTGATCGGACTTGCCGGCCTTGAGCACGACAACGGGTTTGTCGAGGGCGCGCGCCGCCCGGGCCATTATCTCAAAGCTGCGCAGATCGCCGATGCCTTCAATATGCAGGCCGAGGGCCGTCACGCGTTTATCGTGCAGAAGTTCCAGCGCAATCTCCGAGAGGCCCGTCTGCGCCTGATTTCCGGCGGTGACCATATAGGCAATCGGCAGGCCGCGGGTCTGCATGGTCAGATTGATGGCGATGTTCGAGGACTGCGTGACGATCGCCACACCTTGCCCGACACGCGCGCCGCCGTGCTGGTCCGGCCACAGCGCCACGCCGTCCAGATAGTTCAAAAGACCGTAGCAATTGGGGCCGAGGACGGTCATCCCGTTGGCCGCCTCGAGCAGCGCGGCCTGCTTTTTCGCACCGTCGCCCGTCTCGGCCTGCGCTTCGGAAAAACCGGAGGCGAAGCAGACGGCGCCGCCCGCACCCCGCCTGGAGAGGCTGCCTACGGCCTCGATCGCCAGATCCCTGCTTATACCGATAAAGGCAGCGTCCGGCGGCGACGGAAGGCTTTCGATATTCGCGTGCGCCGGCACTCCGCCGACCGTATCGCGCCTTGGATGCACCGGCCATATATCGCCCTCAAAACCGATCCTGCGGCATTGGTCGATCACATTCGCGCACCAGACGCCGCCGCCGACGACGGCGATACTGCGCGGCCGCAGAAGGCGGTCGATCCCGGACATCAGGCCCCCAGCGGCCGCAGAAGATCGCGGCTGATGATATGGCGCTGGATTTCCGACGTGCCGTCCCAGATCCGCTCAACCCGGGCATCGCGCCAGAACCGCTCGATCGGAAAGTCGTCCATCAGGCCCATGCCGCCATGGATCTGCAATGCGGCATCCGTCACGCGAGCGAGCATTTCGGAGGCATAGAGCTTGGCGCTGGCGATTTCGCGGTTCGACGGCAGGCCCTCGTCCAGACGCCAGGCGGCCGACAGCATGAGCCAGTCGGCCGCGTCGATCTCAGTGATCATGTCGGCGATCTGAAAACCGACGCCCTGGAACCTTCCGATGGGCTGGCCGAATTGCTCGCGTTCGGCGGCAAATTTCAGTGCGTAGTCGAAACAACGCCGCGCCCGGCCGACGCAAAAGGCCGCAACGGTCAGGCGCGTCGCATAGAGCCATTCATTCATCACCGCAAAGCCGCCATCGACCGCACCGAGAACCTGGCTGTCCGGCAGGCGGCAATTGTCGAAATAGAGGATATAGTTCCTGTAACCCTTGTGGCTGACCGAATTGTAGCCGTCCTTCACCTCAAAACCCGGCATGCCCCGATCCACCAGGAAAGCGGTGAGGCGCTTCTTCGGGCCCTTGGGGGTTTCATCGACGCCCGTGGCAACAAACACGATGAAGAAGTCGGCGTGCTCGGCACCTGAAATGAAATGCTTGGTTCCGTTGACCAGCCAGTCTGCACCGTCGCGCGTCGCGGTGCATTTCATGCTTCTGACGTCCGATCCGGCATCGGGCTCGGTCATGGCCAGTGCATCCATGCGCTCGCCGCGCACGGCGGGCAGCAGGTAACGCTCGCGCTGCTCGCCCTCACAGGCCATCAGGATATTCTGCGGACGGCCGAAGAAATGCGTCAAAGCCATGGAACCGCGGCCGAGTTCACGCTCGACCAGCGAAAAATCGAGGTGGCTCAATCCGGCGCCGCCGACCTCCGGCGGAAAATTGCAGGCATAGAAGCCGAGATCGATGCATTTGCGCTTGATCTCCTGCGCCAGCTCCGGCGGAACCCGGCCGGTCCTTTCGACCTCGGCCTCATGCGGATAGATCTCGCTTTCCACAAAACTGCGGACGGTCGAGACGATCATCTCCTGTTCATTGGTGAGGCCGAATTGCATGGCTTTCCTCCCGGCACGGCATCTCATTCCTCATAGCGCATTTGACACCTGCCATGATGCGGAGTTAGACAGAAATCATGCGAAATTGGCACCTGCAGGCAATGGAAGCCCAGGACGTCGCGGTCCTGCTTTTTCCGCGATTTTCCAATCACTGTCTGGCGAACGCCATCGAGCCGCTGCGCGCGGCCAACGCGTTTCTCATGCGGGACTTTTACCGTTGGCGTTTTGCCACGCTGGACGGCAAGGCGGTCGAATCGTCCAGCGGTCTGCCGGTGCTGCCCAATTGCAGGCTTCGCGATCATCCGGGCGGAACGTTCCTGTTTGTCGTCTCAAGCTACGATGTGCAGGCCTACGCGGTCGGCGCCACGTCCCGGGCACTCAACGCGGCGGCGGCGCGCTTCCGGAACGTTGTCGGCATGGACACCGGTGCCTGGCTCATGGCCCGGGCGGGACTGCTCGAGGGCCGCCGCGCCACCATCCACTGGGACGAGATCACCGCGTTCTCGGAGGCGTTCGACGATGTGGATGCCGTGACGGAGCGTTTTGTGATCGACGGCGATCGCATGACCTGCGGCGGCGCGATGACGGCGTTCGATCTGGTTCTCGAACTGATCAGCCGCACCCATGGCGAGGCCGTGCGGCTGGAGATTTCCTCGTTCTTCCTGCACCAGTCCACGCAGCGGCCGGCGGATCAGACATACCGGCGCGGCACATCGCAACTGGTTGAGGAGTGCATTGCCTTGATGTCGTCGCGGCTTGAACGGCCCATGAGGATCGGCGACATCGCGGATCAGTTGCAAATCACGCAGCGCGCCCTCACCCGCGCGTTCCGGGCGGAACTCGCGGCCGCGCCGATCACCGTTTACAAGCATCTCAGACTGAATGCCGCGCGCCGCTACGCGGAGCAGTCATCCTATTCGATCTCGGAGATCGCCGTGCGATGCGGCTATCGCAATGCCGCGGCCATGACGCGCGCCTTTGTCGAACAGCACGGCAAGCCGCCCAGCGCCTTCCGCTGAAGCGGCGCATAGCGACTCAGACCGTACGCCATCCCCCGGCGGTTTTCATACGGTGGTTGATGGTGTTGGCGACACCCAGCGTCTGCTCGACAAAACAGCCCTTCTTGGCGGTTTCGATCAGTTCGACCACACGGTCTTCCGGGTCGGGACTGTCGATCAGCACGTCGATTTCAAACGCCTTGGGCGCGGTCTCGTAAACACGTCCGACGGCGTGCCAGTTCCACTGGACACGGGTTTCCACCTTGAGGTCGTCGAGCGATACGCCGAGCCGTTTCGCAAAGGCCCGTATCTGGGTCATGATGCAGCCGGTGAGCGCACCGACGAACATCGCAAGGGGCGGCGGCGCGCTTGCATCGCCTCCGTGAAAGGCGCCCTCGTCGGTCGCCAGTTCGAAGCGTTCCTCGAACGGCTTGACCATGCGCACATCCATTTCGTTGCGCATCTTGCCGACGGCCTGGCCGTGACAGTCGAATTGTACAACAGCCTTTTCAGGCATCGTGCCGGTTTCGCTCATGATCTTTATCCTTCGTTCCAGTGAACCATCGGTAAGCCGGCAACCGGCGAGCGGAACCAGGGGATCGTGGTTCCGCGCAGGCTGCCGATGTAAACATTCTTCAGATCCGGTCCGCCGAAGGTGACGCTCGCCATCCACGGCGCGATGGATCCGCCGCAGGCAACGGCCAGATCAGGTGTCACCCGGTCCTCGTCAAACGCCTTCAACAGAGCCTTGCCGGGCTGCGAGCCGTGGTCGTCGTCAAGGATGATCTGCAGGTCGCCCTCCGGCGTGATAGCAAAGATGCGGTCGGTCATCACATGGGTGCCCCACAAATTGCCGAATGCGTCAAAGGCGATGCCGTCTATGAAGGCCTTATGGTCGGAGGGGCCGAATGTCTGGCGTTCGCTGAGCGCGCCGCCGTCGCCGACACGCATGCGGGTTATTCTGCGCGCCGTGGTCTCGGCGATGTAGAGCCATTCCTCATTGGCATCGAGGCGGATCTCGTTGGTGAAGGCGAAACCGTCCGCAACGATCCTGAGGCCGCGTTCGTCGGCAAGCGCGATGAAACCGTCGCGAATATCGGGGCTGATCGCATCCATCCAGTTGGGTATTTTTGTCGACACCGTGAGCCAGATCCGGTCCTTCGAATCGCGCAGCACGAAGTTGACCTTGCCGATCGCCGCCCCGTCGATCGTATCGTGAAGCACCCGGGTCTCGCCGGTGCGCTTCATGATTTCCAGCCGGTCGGTGCCGAAATTGGAGATCAGGATGTCGCCATTGCGGGCAAAGGCGAGGCCGTTCGGCAGGGTTCCGGCGGTAAAGCGGGTCGCCTCATCGGTTGCGTCGGCGAAATCGGTCTTTTCGGACTGGGTAATGATCTCCTGGCTGCCGTCGGGCCTGATATGGACAACGCCGCCGCGGGCATCGGCCGACCAGAGCGAGCCGTCCGGCTCCGCCAGGATGCATTCGGGCCTTTGCAGATCGTGACCGATGGACCGGATGTCCGCCGGATCGACCTCAAAACCGATGATGGGGTTGCCGGCCATCAGAACCTGACCTGATCGCCGCCCTTGAGATCGAGAATGGCGCGCGCGTCATCCGGCGTTGCGATCTCCATGCCCAGCTCCTCGAGGATTGTCCTGATCTTTGCGACCTGCTCGGCATTCGATCGGGCAAGCTGACCCTTGGCGATGAAGAGCGAATCCTCCAGCCCGACGCGCACATTGCCGCCGAGCATCGCGGCCTGGGTGATGAACGGCATCTGGAAACGGCCGGCGGCAAGCACCGACCAGACATAGTCGTCGCCGAAGAGCCGGTCGGCCGTCTGTTTCATGAAGAGGACATTTTCCATGTCCGCGCCGATGCCGCCGAGAATGCCGAAGATGGACTGGACCAGGAAGGGCGGCTTGATCAGGCCCGCATCGACAAAGTGGGCGAGATTGTAGAGATGGCCGATATCGTAGCATTCGTGCTCGAAACGGGTGCCGCATCCCTCGCCGAGATGCTGCAGGATCATGCGGATATCCTTGAAGGTGTTACGGAAGATGAAATCTTCACTGCCCAGAAGGAACTCCTTTTCCCACGGATGTTTCCATCTTTCATATTTATCGGCGAGCGGATGCAGGGAGAAGTTCATCGAGCCCATATTGAGCGAACACATTTCCGGCTCGGCGCGCAGCGGCGCGGCCAGCCGCTCCTCAACCGTCATGCCGAGCCCGCCGCCGGTGGTGATGTTGATGACGGCATTGGTCGATTGTTTGATGCGCGGCAGGAACTGCATAAAGACATCCGGGTCCGGCGTCGGCCGGCCGTCGTCCGGATTGCGGGCATGCAGATGGATGATCGACGCGCCGGCTTCGGCCGCCGCCACCGACTCGCTCGCGATCTGATCCGGTGTGACCGGCAAGGCATCCGACATGGTCGGCGTGTGAATGCCCCCGGTGACCGCGCAGGTCACAATCACTTTTTTCATTTTTTTCGCCATGATGTCCTCCGCTGTCAGTCGTCGAATATGGCGACGGCGCGCGTGAAGCCGGCCGAGCCGCCTTTGATCTTGTAGGGGAAGCAGGCAATCTCGTAGCCCGTCGGCGGCAGGCTCTCCAGATTGGTCAGCTTTTCGATGTGGCAATAGCCGATGTCCATGCCGGCCCGGTGGCCTTCCCAGATAATCCCGGCGTCCCGCGTGCGTTCGTACTCCTTCGCCGTATGGATGAAGGGCGCGTCCCAGCTCCAGGCGTCCGTTCCGGTGACACGGACGCCGCGTTCGAGCAGGTAGAGCGTTGCCTCGCGCCCCATGCCGCAGCCGCTGGAGACGTAATCTGGCTTGCCGTAACGGGCTCCGGCCGCCGTGTTGACGACGACGATATCGAGCGGCTGCAGATCGTGCCCGATGCGCGAAAGCTCCGCTTCCACATCGGCGGCTGTCGCCACGTAGCCGTCTTCAAAGCGGCGGAAATCGAGTTTTACGCCGGGCTGGAAGCACCATTCCAGCGGCACTTCGTCGATGGTGATCGCACGCTCGCCATTGTTCATGGTGGAATGGTAGTGATAGGGCGCGTCGAGATGGGTTCCGTTATGGGTGGTGATGCGCAGTTGCTCTATTGCCCATCCCTCGCCGCCCGGCAGATCGGCCTTTTCAAGACCCGGAAAGAACGCCGTCACCTGATCGGCCGTCATCTGATGATCGAGATAGTCGATCTCCGGCAGCATGACCGGCGGGTCGGAGGCGATATCGGCTTCCAGCGGCACGGACAGGTCGACAATTCTTCGCGGCATCTTACTCTTCCTCAAGCAACAGGGGCGGCCTAACGTCCAAGCGGCAGGGTGGCCAGCGACGGAAACACCAGGATCAGGACGAGGACCAGAAGCATCATCAGCGCAAAGGGCGCGGCGCCGGCAAAGATGTCGCCAAGCGATATGGTGTCGTCGTTGAGCGCGGATTTGATCACGAACACGGATATGCCGAACGGCGGCGTGAGCAGACCGATCTCCACAGCCAGGACCGTGACGATGCCGAACCAGATCAGGTCGATATTCATGGGCTGGATCACCGGCAGCATGAGCGGCACCAGAATCAGCATGATGGACGAGGAATCCAGTATGGTTCCCATCACGATGACCAGGATGATATAGGCGATCACGACGCCCCAAAAGCCGATATCGGCCTCGGCGACAAAGCTCCCGAACTCACCCGGCGCGCCGGAAAGCGCGAGCATGCGCGAATACATCTGAGCGGCAATGATCAGGAAACAGACAGCGGCGGTGACAAGACCGGTATCGGTCAGCACGCTCCAGAAATCCTTCCAGGTCAGCGAACGGCGGATCAGGCCGATGAGTATGGAGCCAAGGCAGCCGACCGCGCCGGCCTCGATCGGCGTGAACAAGCCGGCATAGATACCGCCGAGCACGAGCATGATGAGGGCGACGATGGGGAACCCCTTGTTGAAGAGCTCACGGCCGGAAAGCAGGTCCTCGTCGCCATCGGAGAGATTATGCCCGATGAAGCCGGGCCAGAAGCGCGCCATCGCATAGACGCCGAGGCCGAAGATCAGCGCCAGGAGCAAGCCGGGGATCACACCGGCAATGAAGAGATCGCCGACGGACTGCTCGGTCAAAAGTGCATAGAGGATCAAGAGCAGGCTGGGCGGTATCAGCATGCCGAGCACAGATGAGCCGGCGACAACGCCGACGGAGAAGCGTTTGGTATAGCCATGACGGACCATTTCCGGCACCGCTATGCGGGTAAAGACGGCGGCCGAGGCAATGGAAATGCCCGTGATCGCCGCGAATATGGCGTTCGCGCCGACCGTGCCGATGCCGAGACCGCCGCGAAAGCGGCGGAACATCTGGTTCGCCACCTCGAAGGCGTCCCGGCCCATGCCTGTGACGGACACGACGTAGCCCATCAGCACAAAGAGCGGCACGACGCCGAAAAAGTAGCTGGATATCGTTTCCGATGCGGCGAGCGCCAGCAGCTTACCGGCGAGGATGGGCGAGCCCTTCATCATCCAGACCGCCGCATAGGAGACCACCATCAGCGCCAGCGGCACATACATGCCGACATAGACGAGGAAGACCATGACCGCGAGCGCGGCAATACCGATCTCAAACGGGGTCATGACCGGCCTCCATATCGCCCGTATCGCTGCTGCCGCCGGTGTAAACAAGGATCGCCGCACGGATGGCGGACATGGCGAGTTGCAGCAGCAGCGCCGTACAGCCGATCAGGACAATCAGCTTGACCGGCCAGATCGGCGCTATGAAATCGCCTACCGTGCCAACGAACGTGTCGCGGTCCCAGGCCTTGACGAAGAGCGGATAGCTTGCCTGAAGCAGAACCGCGATGATGAAAAAGCCGGCCGAACAATAAATGAGTTCCAGAACGGCACGCACGCGCGGAAGCCTTCTCCGCAGCGCATCGATCAACGCGTCGGTGCGGGTGAACCGGCCCATGCGAAAGGCCTGGCCGACCTGCAGGAATACGATGGCGACAATCGACATACTGACGAGTTCCGGTACACCCGATATCGGTGCCAGGAACACGCTGCGGCCGATCACATCGGCATTGATGAGGATCATCAGCGCCACGATCAGCACGGTTCCAAGCACGTTCAAAGCCGCAGTCGCGCGGTCAATGACGGCCTGCAGGCGGTGAAGCAGTGTCATCATGGATCATATTCGACCGAAAGGAGCACCGGCGAGAACGCCGGTGCATAAGAGGTGGCTATTCCTTGTCCCAGTTGCGAACCGGCGTCGCACCGGCATGGCGCATTGCGTCCATATAGGCGGAGAGAACCGACGTGCCCGGCTTGCCCTCGCCGTCGAGCTGAGCGGCCCAGTTCTTGGCGACGTTTTCCATACCCCTGGCCCAATTCATACGGAATTCCGGCGACACCTCCGTGATGGTCGCACCGTTGGCCCGCATGGTCTCAAGCGCCGCGGAGATCGCCGCATCAAGCTCTTCATGATAGGCCTTGCGTTGTGCGACGCCGCCACGCCTCAATGCGGTTTGCAAAGCCTCAGGCTGGGCATCGAACCAGTCCTTGTTGGCGGCGATGCCGCCGGCATATTGCGCGCCGAAGCCGACCTTGGTGACAAAGGGGGCGACCTCGTACAGCTTGCCAGGCACGGCGGCGGTGGCGAAGACGATAACGCCGTCGTACACGCCTGTCTGGAGTTCATTGTAGTAGGTGGTCAGGTTGCCTGACACGCCGACCGCACCGGTACCCTTCAACCAGTTCACCGCCGGTCCGGGCGCACCGATTTTCTTGCCTTTCAAGTCGTCAAGCGATTTGACCGGAAAGTTGGTCATCAGCAGGTAGTCGTCAATGCCGATGGCGGCGCCGAGATATTCGAGATTATTGTCTTCCCAGGAACGCCGCAGTTCCGCGTTCTCCTCATGCAGCTTGTCCATCAGGTCGGAGATGGCAGTCGCGTTGCTGGAGACGAACGGGGTGAAATAGGTCACGTTCTGGGGCGACAGCTTGGCCGCCTCGAAGAGGCTCGAGACTAGGCCGATTTCGGCCAGCCCCGCTTCCACCGCTTCAAGCACACCACCGACCTTGGCCAGTGAGCCGCCGTAATGTTCGGACCAGTTGACGGTAATATCGCTGCCTTCCAATGCCTTGTTCACGGTCGGGATGAAGGTCTGGTTGACGTGTTTGACCCACCGGAACACGGGCGGGTGCCCGGCCGCGACGGTAATGTTGACGGTCTCGGCCTTTGCGGCGAGCGTTGCGCCCGCCAGGACGGCCGTAGCCAGCAGTGTCGACATGAGACGTTTCATTTGTTTCCTCCTGATCATGCCTCTTCCCAAATACAGGCCGGCAAACGCGGCCCGAATAAAGCCTCGTCTATTTCTCCCGCACCGAAACCAGCGCCCTGATCCCCGCGCACGCAAAGGCCACCACCATGGACACCGTTTCCTCGGTATTGCCGTCATCGCACAGCCCGTCGGACAAACGCGCGGCGCGGCCCGTACGCGCCATGACGGAGAGCGCAACGCTGATTGCAAAAAGATAGCCGCGCACCGCTCCGGCGTGCCCGATATCGGGCAACACCTTCATGATCGCGTCAATGGAGCGACGGGCAACCGGGTTGTAATATTCTTCCACAAGCCCCTGCGAGAGACGGTCGGCCGAGTTGTTCAAATAGACGATCAGCCGCGCATAGTCGGCACCGCCGCGCTTTTGATCATGGCCGAGCTCGATCGTCGGCCGCAGGATCGCCTCGACCAGTTCCTCAAGGGTCGGCGTTTTGCCGTCGAAGAGCGTATCGAGCGCCGCATGACGCCTGCCGTTGATGTCACCGGACCGGCGTTCCATCACGGCGGAAAAGAGCTGTTCCTTGTTCTGGTAGTAATAGTGGATCATCGCCTGGTTGACCCCGGCGTTCCGGGCGATGGCGCGAATGGATGCGCCACCGAACCCGAAATCGGCAAACGCATGCTCGGCAGCATCAAGGATTGCCTTGCGGCTGTTTTTCTGCCTTGGCCGCTGCTGCGTCTGCATGTCAGACAGCATCCGTCCTCCCGATCGCGTCCACACCACTTCCAATATTGTTTATTAAACGTTTGATTAAATCGGAAATCCTGTCAAGCAACCCAAAGTTGTCCGGGCCGCCACTTCGGTGCAGCCATGCAACGCGGCAGCGGTTAAAGCGATTTCAGGAATTTCAGCAGAGCGGCACGTTCCTGCTTCGGCATCGCAGCAAACGCATTGCGTGCACCGCCGGCTTCACCACCATGCCATAAAACGGCTTCGGTCAGGTTGCGCGCACGCCCGTCATGCAGATAGGCGCCCTCGCCGAGAACGGCCTCGGTCAGGCCGATGCCCCAGAGCGGTGCGGTTCGCCATTCGCGCGCAAGCGGATCGGGACCGGGATCGGCAAGCCCCTCGCCCATATCGTGCAGCAGGAAGTCCGAATAGGGCCAGATAAGCTGAAAGGAACCGGGGCCGCCGGCCGGATCGCGCAGCGTGACAAATTTCGGCCGGTGACAGGACGCACAGCCTGCGCCGTAAAACAGTTCCTTGCCCTTCAGGACCTGCGGATCGCCGACATCGCGCCGCGCCGGGACGGCGATGTTCGCACCGTAGAAGGCGACAAGATCGAGCGCCGCATCGGACACTTCCACATCATCGGACCGGGATTGCGCGCCATGGGGCGCGGACAGGCAAAGCGGCTGCGCCTTTGTGCAGTCGCCTGTATGATCCGGAAACAATGTCGTGGACAGGCCGATATCGGCATGGAATGCCGCTGCGGCCTGCGCACGCACCGAGGGCTGCGACGCCTTAAGACCGAAACGTCCGGCGACCACCGGACCGTCATACGGTTCATTGAGACGGTTCAAACGCCCCGAAATGCCGTCGCCGTCGCGGTCGTCCGGGTCTTCAAGGGCTTTCAGGTCACTCAGCGCGATCCGTTCGATCAGACCAAGGCCGAGAAGCGGCGGGGCCAGCCGCGGCAGCAGATTCGTGTCCGGACCCAACGGGCCATAGGCAAGCCCGGACACCTCGTAAACCGGCTTTCGCAGCGTAACCCGCGTTCCGTCGTCCAGGCGGACCGGAACGTCCTCGTAGGAAACGACCACCCTTGCCTCGGCGGCGTGCCCCTGGACGGCCCGGTGCTGCAATTGTGCGCCATAGGTCTCGTGCGGCCGCTGACCGGACCGAAGCCCCAGAACGAGCGAGCCCGGCCCTCCGGACGCATCGGGGCCGAGGCCGCGGCCGTTGCCGATGTGGCAGCTTGAACAGGCGCGGGCATTGAAAAGCGGGCCGAGCCCGTCCGACGCCTTGGTGGAGGCAGGCGAGGACACCCAGAGCTTGGCGAACAGCGCCTCGCCAAGGTTGAAGTCTCCCCGCTCCTCGAAGGAAAGGTTCGCCGAAGGGGCCGCGAATGCTGTCTTTGCCGGGGCGTTGCGGACCGTCGCCGCGCCGGCCGGCATCGCCTCAAAGCGCTCGGGCTTTGAAAAGTCCCGCGCAGGCCGGGTGACCGTTTTTACGCGTGCGCGATCCGAGACACTCAGGTCGTCGCGCTGCGCCAGCGAATGTGCCGCGGCAAAGCCGATCGCGGGCGCAGCGAGAACGGCCGATGCGAGCAGGTACCGAAGGACCGGCAATCCGTTCTCCCGCACCGGTTGATCCTATTCGAAGACAGCGCCCGGATTGTCCAGGCTGTCGGAGCCTTCAAATTCGAGCTTGTCGATGTCGAGCGCCGCAACGGCGCGTTCGATCGATTTCGTCTGCTTGACCAGCGCGTCAATTGCGGCCTGCACGCGCGCATTTCCTTCTTCGTTGCCCTCGGCAATCTGCTGGTCATAGGCTTCGCCGCCCTCGGCTGCAGCGGCAATCGCCTGCATGGCCTTCACCGTTGCCTCGATATCGGCGCGAAGCTCCTTGTCGGTATCGGGCTGTGCCGCCCTGACCATGTCGGAGACCGAAGGGCCGCTGACAACCTTGCCGTCCGTGCGGGTATAGGAGCCTTCATAGACGTTGCGGATGCCGATGACGTCATAAAGGTGCGAAATGTGCGTGTTGTCTGAGAAGCAATCGTGCTCTTCTTCCGGATCGTGCAGCAGAAGACCGAGCTTCATGCGCTCGCCGGCAAGTTCGCCGTAGGACAGGGAGCCCATGCCGGTCAGGATGCGCACAATGCCCTGCTGCACGCCGCCATCCATGACGGCCGCGCGGGCTTCGCCGTCGGTGCGCCAGTTGGCGACCATTTCCTCAAGGTCATCGACGAGCAGATTCGCCGCCGCTGCCAGATACTCGGCGCGGCGGGCGCAGTTTCCGCCGGTGCAATTGTCGGCATCGAAATCCGTGTAGGGCCGGTTGCCCGCACCGGGTCCGGTGCCGTTGAGGTCCTGACCCCAAAGCAGGAATTCGATCGCGTGATAGCCGGTGGCGACATTGGCCTCGACTTCACCGACCTCATGCAATTCACCGGACAGCAATTGCGGCGTGATGGTGCTGGCATCGATGGGATTGCCGTCCAGCGTCAGGGACGGATTGGCGATGACATTGGCGGTGTAGAGCGGGTTGAGATCGGACTCGCCGCCATAGCTCGCATCGACATAGTCGATCAGCCCTTCATCCAGCGGCCAGGCGTTGACCCGGCCTTCCCAATCGTCAACGATCGGATTGCCGAAACGGTAGGCTTCCGTCTGCTGGTAGGGAATGCGCGCAGCCAGCCAGGCGTCACGCGCCTTGTTCATCGTCGCCTCGGACGGATCGGCGACAAGCGCACCGATGGCGACTTCCAGTGCCTTCGCCGCGATCAGCGAGTCCTCATAATTGGCCTCGGCGATATCGGCATAGGTCTTGAGAACGGCCTTGCCGTCGGCATCCGCATAGGCGGGATTGACGGCCATGGCCAGCGCGAAGGGCGCCGCAGCGGCGAATTTCCTCAATTCATCAAACATCGGGTGCTCCGGATTATCGAACTGTGTGCCAAACTGTCTGTTTCGGCCGCAAGAACGGCGCGCGTGCTGTCGCGATGCCTTGCCCACACGGCTGAAAGCTGTAAATCCCCATTATACATGATTGTCAAACTCTAATTTCAATAAAGCTTATTAATTCAATAATTTATATCAATTCTAAACTGCATGGGAGGTTCCGTGCCCGCTGCTGAGGGCGGGGAAAACCGGCAGCGGGCGAACTAAATACTTACTCTTACGTAAAATGGCACTTGCACAGCAAACCGGCTGACAATAAATCAGAAAGTCAGGGAGGCATGCCGAATTCGTGGCCGCGATATCGGCCGGGCATGCAGCAACATCAAAGCGCGCAAGCGCCGCCGGGAGGAGTTCATGACAAAAGCAGCTGAAAATACCGCAACCGCGGACAAGATCTGGCTGAAATCCTATCCGGAAGGCACGCCCGCCGAGATCGGCCCTCTGGAACACGCGTCCGTGGGCGCACTGATCAAGACAGCCTGCACGGACAATGCGGCGCGCCCCGCCTATACCTGCATGGGCAAGACCATCACCTATGGCGAGCTCGACATCTATGCCGCTCGGATCGGTGCATGGCTGCAGTCGCTTGGCCTCGAAAAGGGCGACCGTGTCGCCATCATGATGCCGAACATTCTGCAATATCCGATCGCGGCGGCGGCCGTGCTCCAGGCCGGCTATGTGGTGGTCAATGTCAATCCGCTCTATACGCCGCGCGAACTTGAACACCAGCTCAAGGATTCCGGCGCCAAGGCGATCTTCATCCTCGAAAATTTCGCCATGACGCTGCAGCAGGTCGTCGGCAATACCGAAGTCAAGCATGTGTGCGTCGCCACGATGGGCGACATGATGGGGCTGAAGGGCCTGCTGGTCAATTTCGTCGTAAGGCGGGTCAAGAAGATGGTTCCCGGCTGGTCCCTGCCCGGTCACGTGCCGTTCAAGGCTGCGCTTGCCGCCGGATCGGGCATGCGTTTCGAGCCGGCCGATTGCGGGCTCGATGACGTCGCCTTCCTGCAATATACCGGCGGCACCACCGGCGTTTCAAAGGGCGCCGCCTTGAGCAACCGGAACATCCTGTCGAACGCGGCGCAGAACCATGTCTGGCTTGACGCGTTGAAACGCAAGAAAAAGCTGCCGGACCAGATGGTCTATATCTGCTGTCTGCCGCTCTATCACATCTTCGCACTGACGGTGAACGCGATCATGGGGATGGACCAGGGCGCCCATAACATCCTGATCCCCAATCCGCGCGATATTCCAGGATTCGTGAAAGAGCTCGGCAGATACGAGTATCATGTCCTGCCGGGTCTCAATACGCTGTTCAACGCGCTGCTTGCCAATGAGGATTTCCGCAAGCTCGACTTCTCCCAGCTGGAGCTGACGATCGGCGGCGGCATGGCGGTCCAGCGACCCGTCGCGGAGCGGTGGAAGGAGCTGACCGGCTGCCCGATTTCAGAAGGCTACGGCCTTTCCGAGACGTCTCCCGTGGCGACCGCCAACCGGTTCGACGGCGACGGGGAGTTTTCCGGCTCCATCGGCGTGCCGCTTCCGTCCACCGATATCGACATTCGTGACGACGACGGAAAGTCGTTGCCGCTCGGCGAGGTCGGCGAGATCTGCATCCGCGGACCGCAGGTCATGGTCGGCTACTGGAACCGGCCGGACGAAACGGCGAAAGTCATGACCGAGGACAACTTCTTCCGGTCCGGCGACATGGGCCATATGGACGAGGACGGCTATGTGCGTATTGTCGACCGCAAGAAGGACATGGTGCTGGTCTCGGGCTTCAACGTCTATCCGAACGAGGTCGAGGAAGTCGCCGTCAGCCATGACGGCATCCTTGAGGCTGCCGCTGTCGGCGTTCCGGACGAGCACTCCGGCGAGGTGGTGAAGCTGTTCGTGGTCAAATCCGATCCGGCCCTTTCGGAAGACGATGTGAAAGACTGGTGCAAGGACAAGCTGACCAACTACAAGCGCCCGAAATATATCGAGTTCCGCGACGCGTTGCCGAAGACCAATGTCGGCAAGATTCTGCGCCGGGAACTGCGCGACGCGGACATCGCCAAATCGGCCTGAGCGACAGGCCCATGCGAAACCGAATGCACCGGCGGAAACGCCGGTGTTTTTTGTTGAGATGTTCCGATGTCATCGCATCAGCAGGAAAGCCGGTTCGCAAGGGTGATCTCTTGAACCAAAACCGGCGCGGTGGCATGTATGCGCGGCCTTGCAACGCTACAGGACATCCCATGATCCCCGACATCGCGCGATCCTTCCTTGAACTGCAGAGCCGGTATGCCGGTTCCGCACCGATGAACATGCGCGCGGCGTTCGACGAGGATCCGGACCGCTTCGAACGATTTTCGGCGCGGCTCGACGACCTGTTGCTCGACTATTCAAAATGCGCCGTGGATGCGCAGACAATGGCGCTGCTTGAGCGTATCGCGGCGGCGGCGAATCTCGAAGACAAGCGTGACGCGATGTTTGCCGGCGAGCATATCAACGCGACGGAAGACCGGGCCGTTCTGCATACGGCCCTGCGCAACCGCTCGGGCGAAGCGGTCCTTGATAACGGGCACGACGTCATGCCGGGCATCCGTGCGGTGCTCGATGCCATGGGCACGTTTTGCGACGGCATTCGCGACGGGACGATCACCGGCGCAACCGGACAGCCGATTTCAGATGTCGTCAATATCGGTATCGGCGGATCGGACCTCGGCCCGGCCATGACGTGCCTGGCGCTCGCTCCCTATTGCGACGGCCCCCACACCCATTTCGTCTCGAACATCGACGGCGCGCATATCGCCGACACGCTGGCCGGGCTGACGCCGCAGACGACGCTGGTCATCGTTGCATCCAAGACCTTCACGACCATCGAGACCATGACCAACGCGGCAACGGCCCGCAAATGGATCGCCGATGCGCTTGGCGAGGACGCGGTCGGTGCGCATTTTGCCGCTGTCTCGACCGCGCTCGACAAGGTCGCCGCCTTCGGCATAGCGCAAGACCGGATCTTCGGCTTCTGGGATTTTGTCGGCGGGCGCTATTCCATCTGGTCTGCCATCGGCCTGCCGCTGATGCTGGCGATCGGCCCGCAGCGCTTCGGCGAATTCCTCAATGGTGCACATGATCTCGACCGGCATTTCCGGGCTGCGCCGGCACTGGAAAATCTGCCGATGCTGCTCGGTCTCATCGGCTTTTTCCACCGGGCCGTCTTCGGGCTCGGGTCGCGCGCCGTCATCCCCTACGATCAGCGCCTGTCGCGCCTGCCCGCCTATCTGCAGCAGCTCGATATGGAATCGAACGGCAAGGGCGTGACGATGGACGGATCGGTGCTTGAGGGCCCTTCCGGTCCACTGGTCTGGGGCGAGCCGGGCACCAACAGCCAGCACGCCTTCTTCCAGCTCCTGCATCAGGGAACCGATGTTATCCCGGTCGAATTCATCATTGCCGCCAGGGGTCATGAGACGGAGCTCAAACACCAGCACGATCTGCTCGTCGCCAACTGCCTGGCGCAGTCGGAAGCACTGATGCGCGGCTGCACGCTGGAGGAAGCGCGTGCGCAGATGGAAGCGAAGGGAGCGGATACGGCGCTGGCGGCTCACCGCGTCTTTACCGGCAACCGCCCGTCGCTCACCCTCGTTTACCGGACACTCGATCCTTACACGCTCGGCCGCCTGATCGCGCTCTACGAACACCGGGTCTTTGTCGAGGCCCAGCTTTTCGGCATCAACGCCTTCGACCAGTGGGGCGTCGAACTCGGCAAGGAACTCGCTACGGCGCTGCTGCCGGTCGTCGAGGGCAAGGAGAGCGCTGAGGCCCATGACAGCTCAACCGCCGGGCTGGTTGCTTTTATCCGATCCGAAGCGACGTGATCGGCATATTTGCGTCAAAACGCCCGCCGGAAGGCGGGCGTTTTGTCGTCAGGTCTCGAAACTGCAATCAGTTCATCGTCGGGATGACAAATTCCGCGCCGTCCTTGACGCCGGACGGCCAGCGGGACGTCACCGTCTTGGTCTTGGTGTAGAAACGGAAGGCGTCGGGGCCGTGCTGGTTGAGGTCGCCGAAGGCCGAACCCTTCCAGCCGCCAAAGGTGTAATAGGCGATCGGCACCGGGATCGGAACGTTGACGCCGACCATGCCGACCTGAACGCGGGCCGAGAAGTCGCGGGCGGCATCGCCGTCGCGGGTGAAGATCGCAACACCATTGCCATATTCATGCTCGCTCGGCAGGCGCAGCGCTTCCTCGTAATTGTCCGCACGCACGACCGACAGGACCGGGCCGAAAATCTCCTCCTTGTAGATGCGCATATCGGGTGTGACATGGTCGAACAGGCAGCCGCCCATATAGTAGCCGTTCTCGTAGCCCTGCATCCTGAAATCGCGGCCGTCGACGACGAGCTTCGCGCCCTCCTCGACGCCCAGATCGACATAGCCCTTGACCCGCTCGAGCGCCTCACCTGTCACCAGCGGACCGAAATCGGCGGACGGATCGGTCGACGGGCCGACTTTCAGAGCTTCGACACGCGGCGCCAGCGCTTCGACGAGCCTGTCGGCTGTCTGCTGGCCGACGGGCACGGCGACGGAAATCGCCATGCAGCGCTCGCCGGCGGAGCCGTAGCCGGCGCCGACAAGAGCATCGACAGCCTGATCCATATCGGCATCCGGCATGATGACCATGTGGTTCTTCGCCCCGCCGAAACACTGCACGCGTTTGCCGTTGGCGCAGCCGCGGCTGTAGATGTACTGGGCGATCGGGGTGGAGCCGACAAAGCCGATGGCCTTGACGTCCGGATCGTCGAGGATCGCGTCGACGGCTTCCTTGTCGCCGTTGACGACATTCAGCACGCCTTCGGGCAGGCCAGCCTCGATGAAGAGTTCGGCAATGCGCATCGGAACGCCGGGATCGCGCTCGGACGGCTTCAGAATAAAGGCGTTGCCGACGGCAAGCGCCGGCGCGATCTTCCAGAGCGGGATCATCGCCGGGAAATTGAACGGGGTGATGCCGGCGACGACGCCGAGCGGCTGACGCATGGAATAGACATCGATGCCCGGCCCGGCGCCATCGGTGAATTCGCCCTTCATGAGATGCGGCGCGCCGATGCAGAATTCGACAACCTCGAGACCGCGCTGAATGTCGCCCTTGGCGTCGGGGATTGTCTTGCCGTGTTCGCGGGCGAGCAGTTCGGCAAGGGAATCGTATTCGGCATGCACCAGGTCCAGAAACTTCATCAGCACACGCGCCCGCCGCTGCGGGTTCATGGCCGCCCACTCAGGCTGTGCCGCCTTTGCATTCTCCACCGCGGCGCGCACCTCGGCAGCGCTTGCCAGGGCGACCTGGCCCTGAACCGTTCCGTCCATGGGCTGCAGCACGTCGGCCGAGCGCCCGCTTGTTCCGGCGACCGTCTTGCCGCCGATAAAATGTCCGATCTCACGCATTGAACACCTCCACAATTGATTGCCGGCATTGTGCGCCTTGGCTCCTGAAAATCAATGCGCAGACTATCGCATCCGTTGTGCGTATTTTATAGTTCGACCGTGTCGGATGTGCGGCAAGGTGAATTGAGATGAACTGGGACGATGTGCGTATTTTCCTGGCGGTGGCGCGGGCTGGACAGATTCTCGCCGCCTCGCGCCGGCTGGACCTCAATCACGCAACGGTCGGTCGCCGTGTCAGCGCGCTGGAGGCGTCACTCGGTTCGAAGCTTCTGATCCGCCGCACCAATGGCTGCGATCTGACGCCCGAGGGCGAAGCGTTTCTCGTTGCAGCCGAACGCATGGAAGCGGAGATGCTGTCGGCCCGGGCCGCGATCGGCATGACCGATATGGATGTATCGGGCACGGTGCGCATCGGGGCGACGGACGGCTACGGCGTTTCCTTCCTGTCGCCGCGCCTCGGCAAACTGGCGGAGCGCCATCCAGGTCTGAAGATACAGCTCGTGCCGGTGCCGCAGAGCTTTTCGCTGTCGCGCCGCGAAGCCGACATCCTGATCACGGTGGAGCGGCCCGACACCGGGCGGCTGATTACCCGCAAGCTCGTCGACTACACGCTGGCGCTTTTCGCCTCGAAATCCTATGCCGCCAAACACGGCCTGCCGGATGACGAGGAGGAACTGAAGCAGCATCGCCTTATCGGTTATGTGGAAGACCTGATCATCTCCCCGCAACTGCACTACCGGTCCGAATTCGCGCGCGACTGGGACTCCGATTTCGAGATATCCGCCGTGCTCGGCCAGATCGAGGCTGTCAGGGCCGGCGCGGGGATCGGCATTCTGCATACATTCCTCGCCCGGCCGCACAAGGAGCTCGTTCCGGTGTTGCCGCAAAGACATGTCGAGCGAAGTTACTGGATCGTCTATCACGAGAACCTGCGCGACGTGCGACGGGTCAAGGCCGTTGTCGATTTCATTGCACAGGAAACGGAACAGTTCAGGGAAAATTTCTTTTAGAAACAATTAGCTATTGCAATTTATGCTGCATCGCAGCAATTTATTGTGCGCAAAAATGCTGCGCAGCATTTCTGCAGCATAAGTGCAGCATTTTTCACGAGAGGCGGCCCTCGAAATCGTCATAGGAGAAGGTGCGGACGACATCCAGCGTGTCTTTTTTGCTGTCCCACAGGGCAAGCGCCGGCAGGGGCGTGCCGTTGAAGGTCGTCGCCTTGACCATGGTGTAGTAGCCGAGGTCCAGGAACACCAGCCGGTCGCCGATCTGCGGCGGGTTCTTAAAGCGGTACGTGCCGATGATGTCGCCGGCCAGACAGGTGGGGCCGCCGAGGCGGATAATGTCCGACGCATCCGCGCGCGGCTTCGTATCGCGCGGCAGGGTTTCGGCGCCAAGGACGTCGGGTGTAAAAGGCGCCTCGATCACATCCGGCATATGACAGGTGGCCGATGTATCCATGACGGCCAGTTCGCCGACATTGGCGACGCGGTCCAAAACCTGCGACACCAGCGCACCGGCATGCAGCGCCACGGCGGTGCCCGGCTCGAGAATGACCTTTAACCCGGTGTGGACGGCAAAATCTTTAAGCCGGCTTATGAGTTTATTAGCCGGAAAATTATCTTCGGTGATAAGAAGCCCGCCGCCCAGGTTGATCCATTCAAGGGCGCCAAAAAGATGCGCACAGTTGCGCTCGACCGCATCAAGGGTCCGGTCAAAGGCATCATAGGGATGATCGCACAGCATGTGGATGTGAATGCCGGACAAACCATCAAGGTCCGCGGCGGCAAGGTCGTCCGCCGGAACACCCAACCGGGACCAGGGCGCGCACGGATCGTAGAGCGGGTTTTCCACCTCGTTGTGTCCGGGATTGACCCGCAGCCCGAAGGACGTTCCGGGCACCGCCTCAAGGCGATCGCGAAAGCGACGCCACTGACCGGGCGAATTGAGGATCAGATGGTCCGCACAGGTCAGCAGTTCATCGACATCCTCGTCCTTCAGGCCGGGCACATAGGCATGCATCCGGCCGCCGAACCGGGTCTTGCCGAGGCGCGCCTCATAAAGCCCGCTTGCAGCGGTTCCGGAAAGATACTCCGATACGAGGCCCGCGACCGCAAAACAGGAAAAGGCCTTGAGCGCCAGCAGGATCTCGGCACCGCTTTCGTCGCCGACACGCTTGAGCAGCTTGAGATTGTCTTCAAGCCGCACCAGATCGATCACATGGCACGGACTCGGCAGGCGGGCGGTGTCGAGGCGTTCGAAATTGTGGTTGCCGCCCACATCACACCTCGGACGGGTATGGCCAGCTGCCGTCGAGCGGGAGCTCTTCGACCTGCCAGTCAATCCCCACGTCCGGCATCAGCGCCATGAAGGGATCGGGATCGAGTTCCTCGACATGCACCATGGTCTGCGGGTTCCAGGTGCCGTTTGCGACGAGCCGCGCCGCGGTGATCACCGGAATGCCGGTGGAGTAGGAAATCGACTGGCTGCCGACCTCGCGGAAATTTTTCTCGTGATCGCAGTTCGACCATAGGAAGACGCGCTCGTCCCTGCCGTCCTTGCGGCCGCGCAATTCAACGCCGATGCAGATCTTGCCGGTATAGCCCGCCGCCAGCGATGCAGGATCGGGCAGCAACGCCTTGACCAGGCGGTTGGGCGCAACCTTCACACCGTCCACCTCGACGGGCACGGACGATGTCAGGCCGAGATTGTCCAGAACGTTGAAGACGTTGAGATAATGCTCGCCGAAGCCCATCCAGAACGTGATGCGGTGCGTGTCGGGAAAGTTGACCGCCAGCGACTGTATCTCGTCATGGCCCATGGAATAGACCCGGTGCGTGCCGACCTGCGGCAGGGAAACATCCATCCAGTGCGAGTGCCGCGGGATGGTTTTCCAGGCCTTGTCTTCCCATGTGATCACGTCTTCACGGATCTCACGCAGATTGATGTCGGCATCGAAATTGGTGGCGAAATAGCGGCCATGGCTGCCGGCATTCACGTCGATGATGTCGATCGTGTCGATCTCGTCCAGAAGGTGCTTACGGCCATAGGCGCAGAAGATGTTGACCACACCCGGATCGAACCCCATGCCGAGAAGCGCACTGATCTTCCTTTCGGCAAATTTCGGGCGGCGCGGCCATTCGACATAGGAATACCAGGGCGGCTCGATGTTCTCGACGAATTCGTCCTCGGCGAGCGCCGTATCGAGATAGTTCGCGCCGGTGTCGAGGCAGGCGTCCAGGATCGTTTCATTGCAGTAGGAGGAGGCGACGTTGAGGACGAGACCGGCATCAAGGTCGCGGATGAGACCGGTCATCGCATCGAGATTGCGGGCGTCGACCGTGCGCACCTCAAGAACGGGCTCGCCGCCGGCCCAGCGCTCGCAGATCTCCGCAGCGATGCGGTTCAGCTTGTCCGCGCTGCGGGCGGCGAGCGTGATCGTCCCGAAGTCTTTACGGAACTGAACGGCTTTGTTGGCCGTGACCTGACCGACACCGCCGGCCCCGACAATCAACAGGTTGGGCTTTGCCATCGCCGTCTCCCATGGAAAATGAAAACCGAAGCGCCGTCAGGGTTTTTCGGGCAGTTCCGAAATGCCACCGTTGCTGCGTGACCATTCCAGCGGCGCGTTGAGGAACGCCTCGACCTGCGAATGGGTCTTTTCGTCGAAATAACGGTTTTTGCGCGACAGCGCCAGCACGTCCCACCAGGTTGCGAGATAATGCAGTTCAAGGCCGTTTTGCCGCAACCGGTCCGGCGCCTCCTTGAAGAGGTCGTAGTAGAAGACCGCGAAGGTGTGGTCGATGGTGGCGCCGGCCTTGCGGATCGCCTCGGCGAACTTGATCTTGCTGCCGCCGTCCGTCGTCAGATCCTCGACCAGGATGATCCTGCTGCCTTCGGGCATTTCCCCTTCGATCTGCGCGTCACGTCCGAAGCCTTTCGGCTGTTTGCGGGCAGGCCCATGCGCTCCGAAATCCAGGCGGCGAAGGGAATGCCGGCCGTCTCGCCGCCGGCAACGCCGTCAAAACGCTCGAAACCGGCGTCGCGCATGATCGTTCCGACGGCGAAATCCATGATCGCCGAACGGATACGCGGAAAGGAGATCAGCTTGCGGCAGTCGATATAGACCGGGCTCGCAAGGCCCGAGGTGAAGGTGTAGGGCTCGTCGGCGCGGAAATGGACGGCCTTGATTTCAATCAGCATCTTGGCGACCAGTTCGGCGGTCAGCGCCCTGTCGGGATAGGTATTGGTGAACATGACAGTTTCCTTCGTTTTCGCCCTGCTCGGCTCAAGCAACATCCCAATAGAGAGGGAACATCGGATCGAAAACGGTCACCGGTCCTGACCCCGTCTCAATCCGTTCGGGATAGCCGACCGGCTGCGGTCGCCTGACCAGCCTGATCGTGTCCTCATTGACCGGCAGCCGGTAAAAGCCCGGCCCGTTCAGCGATACGAAGGCCTCGAGCCGGTCAAGCGCGCCCTCCTCCTCAAAGACATGCGCCAGACAGGACAGGGTGTTGATTGCGGTAAACACGCCGGCGCACCCGCAGGGGCTCTCCTTGTCCGTCTCAAGATGCGGCGCGGAATCGGTTCCCAGGAAGAACCGCCTGTTTCCGGACGTCGCGGCCCGGCGCAGCGCCAGCCGATGGCTCTCCCGCTTGGCGACCGGCAGACAGTAATAATGCGGCTTGATCCCGCCGGTGAGAATAGCATTGCGATTGATGATCAGATGGTGGGCCGTGATCGTTCCCGCGATGCCCTCCGAAGCGTTTTCCACATAATCGATCCCGTCGCTTGTCGTGATGTGCTCCATGATGACGCGAAGCTCCGGTATGCGCTCGCGCATCGGATCCAGAACACGCTCGATAAAGACCGCCTCACGGTCGAAGATGTCGATCTCGCTGTCCGTCACCTCGCCATGGACGCAAAGCGGGACACCGGCCTCGGCCATGCGCTCGAGCACGGGATAAACCGCCTCGACGTTGCGAACGCCATTGTGCGAATTGGTCGTCGCCCCGGCCGGGTAGAGTTTGACCGCGGTGACCGAGCCGCTTTGAAAACCGGAGACGACGTCTTCGGCTTGCGTATCCTCGGTCAGGTAAAGCGTCATCAGCGGCGTGAAACTGTCGCCCTCCGGGAGGGCCTTTTCGATACGCTCCCGATAGGCGTCGGCATCCGCCGTGGTGGCGACGTGCGGCACCAGATTGGGCATGACGATCGCCCGGGCGAAATAGCGGCTGGTGTGCGGGAGTACCGCTTCAAGCATGTCTCCGTCGCGGAGATGAAGGTGCCAGTCGTCAGGGCGGCGGATCGTGAGTTCCTGCATAAATAACCCGTTTTGTCGTGAAGCGTTTGGCGGCTTTTCAAGCCAGGCCGTTTCAGTGACCTTCTTTACAAACAAATCACGCCGAGAGCCAGAACGGAACGGGGCTTTGTGCTGTTTTTCCGTCGTTTTTGCGCGCGGGCGATTTTGCTGTCATCGCCAATCCATTGCTTCTATGATCCGCCCGCGTGCAATCAAAGCCAATCCCAGGAGATCTTGCCGACATGAATGTGGACCTTCTTCGCCGTCTTTGCGAGACGCCGGGCGTTCCGGGACATGAGTATCGCGTGCGGGCACTGATCGAAGCCGAAGTCGGACCGCTGTTCGACGAGACGGTCGTCGATCCGATGGGATCGCTGCTGTGCAAGCGCAATGCGCGCAAGAAGGTGAAGGACCCGAAAAAGGTCATGCTGCTGTGCCATATGGACGAGATCGGCTTCCTGGTCTCCCACATCACGGAAAAGGGCTTCATCTATGTTCATCCGGTCGGCGGCTTCGACCCGCGCAATCTCTTTTCGCGGCGCGTGCTCGTCTCGACGGATGACGGCGACCTGAAGGGGGTGATGAACCCCGGCGGACGTCCGATCCACATCTCCTCGCCGGAGGAGCGCAAGAAGGTGCCGGAAGTGTCGGAATTCGTCATCGATCTCGGGCTGGGCGAAAAGACGCACGAGCGGGTCAAGGTCGGCGATATGGTGACGATGGACGAACCGCTTATCGAGATGGGCGACAAGATCGTCTCCAAGGCGCTCGACAACCGTGTCGCCTGCTGGCTCGGCATCGAGGCGATCCGCGCGCTCGGCAAGGCCAAGCACGGCTGCGAGATCCACGTCGCCTTCACCTGCCAGGAGGAGGTGGGGCTGCGCGGCGCGCGCACCGCGTCCTTCGCCGTCATGCCCGATATCGGCATCGGCATCGACACGACGCTCGCCTGCGACACGCCCGGTGTTCCCGAACAGGACCGGACCACGCAGCAGGGCAAGGGTTTCGGGCTGCATGTCAAGGACTCCAGCTTCATCGCGGACCGCGATCTCGTCGCCGATATGGAAGCGATCGCCGTCAAGCGGAACATTCCCTATCAGCGCACCATGCTGCGCGCCGGCGGGCAGGACGGCGCGGCGGCCCAGCAGGCCGCGGCCGGGGCTCGCGCCGTCGGCATCGTTGTGGGCACACGCTATATCCACACGGTGACCGAGATGATCGACCGCGGCGACCTGGAAGCCGCGCGCAATGTTCTGGCCGCCTATCTGAAACAGGCATAGGGCGGATCCGGTTTCAGGCCCCCCAGGTTTTCTCCAGCACACGCAGCCAGTTTTCATGGCAGAGCTTGGCGAGCAGCGCATCGTCATAGCCGTGCGCCCGCATGGCCTCGATCAACTTCGGCAGGCCCGACACGTCGCCGATCTCCCTCGGCACGACGGCCCCGTCGAAATCCGATCCGAAACCGACCCGATCCTCGCCAGCCACGAAAATGAGATGATCGAAATGGCGCAGCACCTGTGACAGCGGAACGTCCGGGAGCATGCGGCCGTCCTCGCGCAGGAACGATGCCGCGAAATTGACGCCGACCATCCCGTCGCTCTCGGCGATGGCCTTGAGCTGATCGTCGGTGAGATTGCGCACATGCGGGCAAAGCGCATGGGCATTGGAATGGGTGGCGACCAGCGGCGCGTCACTGAGACGCGCGACATCCCAGAAGCCCTTTTCGGTGATGTGGGACAGATCGATCATGATGCCGAGGTCGTTGCAGCGGCGCACAAGACGGACACCCGCCTCTGTCAGGCCGCCTCCGGTGTCGGGAGAGCCCGGAAACCGGAACGGCACACCCTCGCCGAAAATGGTCGGACGGCTCCAGACAGGCCCGAGCGAGCGCAGTCCGGCGTGGTACAACACCTCCAGCGCATGCAGGTCCGCATCAATCGCCTCCGCGCCTTCCATATGCATGATCGCGGCCATGGTGCCTTTCTCAAGGCATTGGCGCAGTTCGCCGACCGTGCGGCAGATCTTCAGCGCACCGAGGTCCTCAAGCCTGAAGAGGATCGCCGCCTCTTCCATGCACACCTGGAGCGCATTCTTCGGATTTTCCGGCGGCGGCAATGCGATATCGTATTGCGGCGCCTCCATGAGCGTCAGGTCTTCGTCCAGATCCTCGATCGTCGGGATCCAGATGGCGAAGAAACCGCCGCCAAGGTTGCCTGCCTTTGCCTTCGGTGCATCGATGTGACCCTTGACGCCGGTAAGGAATTCGGCGGCCGCGTCAACGCTTCCGGCCTTGAGGGTTCGTGTCAGAACGTCGTTGTGCCCGTCGAATATGCGTGTCGTCGGTATCATTCAAAGCGCCTTTCGCCAGAGGCCGGACCTTGTCCTGCTTCCATCAGCGCCGTGTCAAAATCAAGAGCGTTTTTGAATGTGCGGTCAGGAGGCGGCGGCTTTCATCTGCTGATAGGCCTCCAGCGCGCGCTCGCGCGAAGCCTTCAGGTCGACGAGCGGCAGCGGATAGTCCTGCCCGAGCCGGATACCCGCCTCGTCGAGGACCGGCTGCGGCGCATCCCAGGGGTTGAAGAGCCACCGGTCCGGCAGCTTGGCGAGTTCCGGGACGAAATGCCTTGTATAGGCGCCCTCGGGATCGAACCGCTGGCCCTGCGTCACCGGATTGAAAATACGGAAATAGGGTGCGGCATCGGCGCCACAGCCGGCAATCCACTGCCAGCCGGCGCTGTTGTTGGCAAGATCGGCATCGACAAGGCAATCATAGAACCAGCACTCGCCAGAGCGCCAGTCGAGCATCAGGTTCTTGACGAGGAACGAGCCGACGATCATGCGCACGCGGTTATGCACATACCCCGTCTGCCAGAGTTCGCGCATTCCGGCATCGACAATCGGAATCCCGGTCATGCCGCGCTGCCATGCGTGGAGAGCCGCGTCGTCGGCCTGCCAGGGAAAGGCGGAAAAGGCGGGTTGGAGATTTGTGTCCGGGAGACCGGGAAAATGATAAAGCAGGGAATGGGAAAACTCCCGCCAGCCCAGCTCGGAGCGGAAGTGGTCGAGATCGACACCGCCGCCGGCCCGTTCGGCCGCATACCAGACCGTGTTCGGCGAGATTTCCCCGAAATGCAGATGCGGCGAAAGACGTGAGACATTGCGGCGGGCGGGGAAATCCCGGCCCTCCTTGTAGCCGTCGAGACCCTCGCTCAAAAAGCCCTCAAGGCGCATATGCGCGCCCTTTTCGCCTATGTCCCAATGTTCGGCGAGCTTGTCGTGCCAGGCGATGGAAGGCAGCAGCTCCAACGCCTCCAGCGGCAGCGCCGGGGGATCTGCGAGCCTCTCAAACGGTTTCGGCGCATCGAGAGGACGACGCGGAGCCGGCGCCTGGAGGCAGCCCTTGCGGTAGAAGGGCGTAAAGACACGATAGGGCGTTCCGTCGCTTTTGAGCACCTCCCAAGGCTCCCACAACAGGGATGCGTTGTCGCTGTGCGCGTCAATCCCTCGCGCGGCGAGGGCCGATTTGATCGCCGTGTCCCTTTCCACCCGCCAGGGCTCGTAGCAGCGGTTCCAGTAGACGCCGGACGCGCCATGACGTTCGACAAGTTCGGCAAGCACGTCGCCCGCCCGGCCGCGATAAAGGTTGAGCCGCCCGTCCAGGGCTTCGTTCAGCCGCGCGAGGGATTCGTGAAGCCACCAGCGCGACGCGCCGCCCGGCCTGTGGTCTTTCGCCGTCTCGTCGTCAAGGATGAAGACGCACAGTACCCGGCCGGCCTCGACGGCGCGCAGCAATCCGGGATTGTCGGACAGCCTGAGGTCCTGGCGAAACCAGAATATGACGTTTTGGTCAGGCATTGCCGGCAAACTCCGATTGGCCGCCGCGTTTTGGATCGCGCGGCATCATGTCGGCACTCTCTCGCCGTCCCAGGCAAAACAGCCGCCGCTGTCGCCCGGCTGAAGACCGTCCAGCACATCGAGCAGCTTTTCCGCGGCAAAATCGGGCGTGAAGAGCTTACCCGGTTTGACGCCCGACTGGAACGGCCTGGAGAGCGGGCTGTCAACGGTGCCGGGGTGCAGTCCGACGACGACTATCTGCGCGTTCCTGCGCGCCAGCTCGATGCTTGCGGTTTTCAGCAGCATGTTGAGCGCCGCCTTGGACGCGCGGTAGCCATACCAGCCGCCGAGCCGGTTTTCGGAGATGCTGCCGACCCTCGCCGACAGGGCGGCAAAGACGGCGCGCCTGTCCCGCCTCAGGAGAGGACCGACATGTTTGAGGAGCAGGGCGGGGATGACGGCATTCTCGAAATAGAGCTGTTCGAGTGCTGAAGCGGATATGTCGCGGAGCGCCTTTTCAGGCCGGATCGCGGCGGCGTGAAGCCGCCCGGTGGCCACGATCGCCATATCCAGACTTCCGCGCCGCGCGATTGCAGCCGCAACATCGTCAAGCGAACGCTCGTCGCGATAATCGGTGCTATGAGCTATAAGCCGGCGGTCTTCATGCGCCGGGGCGGAGCGCGCGACGGCATGCAGACAAATCTGCGGATGGCGGGCAAGCAATGCGCGCACAAATGCCGATCCGATTGCACCGGAAGCTCCAAAAACGGCAATATGCGGCCCGCTGTTCTCCGGCATCCAATCTCCCGGCTTCGGCGACGTCAAATAGGCCAGGCGGCCGGACGATCAAGAGCTGAGCCCGAGCCGGTGCGGCCGCGCAACGCCCAGCCGGCCGATACCGGGCAGTTTCACGGCAGGCCGCAGGAGATCGATGCCGAGCGTCTGGCCGAGCACATGCAGCTCGATCCCCTCGACGCGCCCGAACCCGATGCCGCCATATCCGGCAATGGAAATCTGCCAGCCGGTGTTGGACGGCATTTCCATCACCGTCAGCCAGCCGGGCGCATAGTCCTTGCCGATCGCCAGCGACGGCAGGGAAATGGCCAGTTCCGGCACCTGCCGCGCGATCGCCGCGATGAAACTGTTGGAATTGGGACCCGGCCACAGCGTGTAGGCACCGTTGCCGCCATAGGGATAGTCGGCAATGGCCGCTTCAATTTGCGGGATCATACGCGCGGCCGCTTCGCCGCGTGCCTCGAACAGAAGCTGCGGCGTGTTTCCGACCCAACGCCCGTCCGGCGGCCCCATGCTCCTGCGCAGTGCCCTGCCCCAGCCGATAACGTCGTAGCGGCTGTAGTCGGAGGCGCCCTCCTCCTTTGTGGCCAGCCATGTGTGCACGCCGAAAATACCGCGCCAACGATAGGCGCGGGCAGCGTAGACCTGAACCACGGCCGCCTTTTCCTGCGCGGGTTCGGGCGCAAGTCCGGACCCTGACCAGTCCGCGCTGCGCCAGTGCGGCTGCGGTCCGCTGAAAGCATAGATCGCCATCTGCGCGCATAGCGGCGCGACGAAGAGAAGCACGAGCACAAGAAAAGCGTATTTCATGCTCAGAAGGTTAGAAAACGCGATTGCGGCATGCAACCCGCGCGTTGATGTGGAGCATCAATCGGCGGGGTTTGATCTTTTGCGGGAATCCGACTTAATAGTGGCGACAGGGAGGGAGGTTATGGTGCAGGTTTTGCTGCCGAGGCAGATCGACATTCTCGAGATCGCGCGACGCGACGGTCGCGTCGAGGTCGACAGTCTCGCGGCGCATTTCAAGGTAACGCCGCAAACCATCCGCAAGGACCTGAACGAGCTGTGCGATCTGGAAAAGCTGCAGCGCGTTCATGGCGGCGCCGTCTTTCCGTCGAATACGGTCAACCTTGCCTATCAGGCCCGAAGGGACATGGCATCGGACGGCAAGGCGCGCATCGCTGCCGCCGTGGCCGACATCGTTCCCAACAATTCGTCGGTTATCCTCAATATCGGCACGACAACGGAACAGGTGGCGCACGCGCTTCGGCGCCATACCGGCCTCATGGCGATCACCAACAATCTCAACGTCGCCCTCATTCTTTCAGAAGCCGAGGATGTTGAAGTCGTCATAACCGGCGGCATGGTCCGAAAGAGCGACCGCGGCATTATCGGCGCGGCCGCGGTCGACCTGATCAGGCAGTTCAAGGTGGATTTTGCCATCATCGGCGCTTCCGCCATCGATTCCGGCGGCGAGCTTCTCGACTTCGACTATCGCGAGGTGCGCGTTGCCCAGGCGATCATCGAGCAATCGCGCCGCAAGATCCTCGTCGCCGACCACATGAAATTCCAGCGCCGGGCGCCGGTGCAGATCGGACAGCTGGCCGATATCGACTATTTCATCACCGATGCGGCGCCGCCGAAATCCATCATGCAGATATGCCGGGAGGCGAATGTCGAACTGATCGTGGCAAGCTGACCGGCAGCGACCGCTCAGCTGCCTTCCGAAAGACAGTCGCGCATGGATGTCGCGATATTGCGCAGCAGCGTTCCGTAGAGCTCCGGACCGTCGTCCAGAGTAGCTCCGAGCGGGTCCAGCACGCCCGAAGCCGCGCCCGTTCCCTCGGTCACCGTTGTAACCAGCCTGGGCTCGAATTGCGGCTCGGAAAAGACGCAGGTCGTTCCAAGCTCACCAATTTTTGCCTGGATTTCGCGAATCCGTTCGGCTCCCGGCATGACCTCCGGCGAAACCGTTATGGAACCGGTGGCGCCAACGCCGAAGCGGTTCTCGAAGTAGCGGTAGGCGTCGTGGAAAACGATATAGCCCTTGCCCTGGACCGGCTCCAGTATACCGGCGATTTCGACGGTGAGGTCATCCAGCTTTGCCTTCAGCATGTCGGCATTGTCGCTGTATTTTGCCGCGTTGCCGGGATCGGCCTCGGCCAGCGCCGCCTCGATTTCGCCCACGAGAATTTTCGCATTGGACGGATCAAGCCAGATATGCATATCGAATGAACCGTGCGCGTGATCGTGATGTCCGGCCTCCTCGCCATGTTCGGCATGGGCATGGTCATCACCGTGATCATCGTGATGGTCTTCCGCCTTCGCGTGATCATGGTCGTGATCGTGATGATCGCCTGCTTTCGCATGATCGTGGTCGTGATCATGATCGTCATGCGCCTTTTCGGCATGGGCGTGCTTGTCATGGTCATGATCGTGATGGCCGTCGGCCTCGGCATGATCGTGGTCATGGTCGCCATGCGCCTCTTCGGCATGGCCGTGATCGCCATGGTCATGCCCCTCGAAAGCCCCGCCTTCGCGGAAACCCAGCTTCAGCAGGCCGGGCGTGTCGGCGAGCTTCACCGACTTCGCGCCGGCGGCTATGGTTTCAACGGGTTTTTCGAGAAACGCCTCGATTCCCGGCCCGACCCAGAAAACAAGGTCCGCCTGCTCAAGACTGGCCGCCTGCGACGGTTTGAGCGCATAGGTGTGCGGAGAGGCCGCGCCTTCCACGATAAGTTCCGGCGTGGCGACACCCTGCATGACGGCCGCAACCAGTGAATGGACCGGCTTGATCGAAACAACCACGTTGGGCTCGGCCTGAGCAGCCGCAACGACACCACCAAGCATCGAGGCGGAAAGCAAAATCGTCTTCAAACGCATGTCGGAAAGGTCCCTTTGAACAGCCATGCCCCGCGGGCATGTTACATGATTACACAATTGCGTAATGATATAACGTGTGCGATAAGCGACCGCAATACCCGAACAGACATTTCGCGGAGCGCAAACCCGCTGTGCTTGAAAACGCCACCCCTTTGATTTCCCTTGATTCCGCCGGGCTTTTCCGCGATGGCCGGTGGCTGGTGCGCGGCGTGGATCTTGAGTTGCGGCCAGGCGAGATCGTCACGCTGATCGGGCCCAACGGATCGGGCAAATCGACAACGGCAAAGATGGCGCTCGGGATCCTGACACCGTCTGAGGGAACGGCCCGCCGCCGGGACAGGCTTGTGGTCGGTTATGTTCCGCAACGGGTGTCCATTGACTGGACCCTGCCGCTTTCGGTCGAACGCTTCATGCGCCTCACAGGCAGGCTCGCACGACGGGAGGCGGACGATGCGATGGCTGCGACGGGTGTTGAACACCTGAGGCATGCCGAGGTGCGGACATTGTCGGGCGGCGAGTTTCAGCGCGTCATGCTGGCGCGCGCCATCGCGCGCAAACCGGACCTTCTGGTTCTCGACGAGCCGGTGCAGGGCGTCGATTTCACCGGAGAGATCGCGCTCTATGAACTCATCGGGCAAATCCGCGACAAGATCGGCTGCGGTGTTCTTTTGATATCCCATGACCTTCACGTGGTGATGGCGGCGACGGACCGGGTGATCTGCCTCAACGGGCATGTCTGCTGTTCGGGAACACCGACGGTCGTCGCCTCGAGCGAAGCCTACCGGACCCTGTTCGGCGGGCGGGCGGCACCGGCGCTGGCCGTCTACGAACACAGCCACGACCACACGCATCTGCCGGACGGACGGGTGCAGCACGCGGACGGTACGATCACAGACCACTGCTATCCGGACGACGGTCATCACCATGACGGCGCGGCGAAGCGCGAAAAGGAACACGGCAGTGCTGGATGATTTCTTCTCCCGCGCCCTGATTGCCGGCGTCGGCGTGGCGCTGGTCGCAGGCCCGCTCGGCTGTTTCATCGTGTGGCGGCGGCTCGCCTATTTCGGCGATACGCTGTCGCATGCCGCACTGCTCGGCGTCGCCCTAGCGTTCCTGCTGGAAGTCAACATTACGCTCACCGTGTTCGCGGTTTCCGCTCTCATATCCGTGGCGCTGCTGTTTTTGCAGAAACGCGCCACCCTTTCGGCCGACTCCCTGCTTGGGCTGCTCGCTCACTCGGCGCTGGCGCTTGGCCTTGTGGCCCTCGCCTTCATGAGTTGGGTACGCATGGACCTGATGGGGTTCCTGTTCGGCGATATCCTCGCGGTCTCGCGCGGCGACATCGCCGTCATCTACATCGGCGGCGCCGCGGTGCTCGGCGTGCTCGCGTTGATCTGGCGACCGCTGTTCGCGGCAACGGTCAACCAGGAGATCGCCGATGCGGAGGGCACGCGGCCGGAGCGCGCGAATTTCGTTTTCATGCTGCTGATGGCCGCCGTCATCGCCATCTCGATGAAGATCGTCGGGGTGCTGCTGATCACGGCGATGCTGATTATCCCGGCCGCCGCGGCCAGGCGCTTTTCAACCGGTCCCGAGCAGATGGCGGTGCTTGCCGCGGCCATCGGCGCGGCCTGCGTCATCGCGGGCCTCTTCGGCTCGCTTGAGTGGGACACGCCGTCCGGCCCGAGCATCGTGGTGGCGGCACTTGTTTTCTTCGTGGTCAGCGTTTCGCCGATCGCAGGGTTATGCCTGCGGCTGATACGCAACACGCCCGTTTCCAATAGGGGTTGAAGCCATGGACCGTCATCGACATGACCATCCGGACCTGACCAAGAACCAGTCGCTCGTCATGGGCGCACTCTCCGGGTCGAAAGTGCCGATGAGCGCCTATACGATCCTCGACGAATTGCGCGACAGCGGCTTCAAGGCCCCGCTCCAGGTCTACCGCGCCCTCGACAAGCTGGTGGAATTCGGAATGGTGCACCGGCTGGAGAGCCTCAACGCCTTTGTCGCCTGCAGCCATCCCGATTGCGAAAGCCACGAGACCATCGCCTTTACGATCTGCGAGTCCTGCGGCCGGGTCGGAGAGCTTTCCGACACCAGCCTCGCGAACCGGCTCGACAAAATCGCCGGCAAGGCGAAGTTCGTCCTGAAACGGTCGGTCATCGAATTAAGCGGTTTTTGCAGCGCCTGCGCCGATCACTGAACCGGATCGTGCATGCCGGCCAGATCGTCGATGATCGGGCAGTCCGGCTTGTCATCGCCATGGCACTTGTCGGCAAGCGCAGCCAGTGTCCGGCGCAGGGAACCCAATTCGGTCATTTTACGGTCGATCTCCTCGATTTTCGACATTGCCAGGGCCTTCACATCGGCGCTTGCCCGGTTGCTGTCCCGATAGAGCGAAAGCAGCGAACGGCACTCATCGATGGAAAATCCGAGGCTTCTGGCGCGCTGAACGAAACGCAGCCGATGCACATCGTTTTCCGAGTAATTGCGATAACCGTTAGCGCTGCGCTCCGGCGTGACCAACTCGATATCCTCGTAATAGCGGATGGTCTTGGCCGGCAGATTGGATTGCAGCGCCGCCTCACCGATATTCATGGTCTTCTCCTGTTCGGGCGCTTAGAGCGCGTCGTGACCCAGCCGGACGCGGCGCAGCCTGAGCGCATTGCCGATCACCGATACCGATGACAGGCTCATCGCGGCGGCGGCAATCATGGGCGACAGCAGCATACCGGTCAGCGGATAAAGGATCCCGGCTGCGATCGGCACTCCGGCCGTATTATACACGAATGCGAAGAACAGGTTCTGCCGGATATTGCGCATCGTCGCGAGCGCGAGCCGGCGGGCCCGGACGATGCCGGTCAGATCCCCCTTGAGCAGCGTGATGCCGGCGCTCTCCATCGCAACATCGGCGCCGGTGCCCATGGCGATGCCGACATCGGCCGCCGCGAGCGCGGGGGCGTCGTTGACCCCATCACCGGCCATGGCGACCCGGTGACCTTCCGCTTTCAGCGCCTCGACAAGCGCTCCCTTGTCCTGCGGCAGCACGCCCGCCCTTATCTCATCAATGCCGAGCCGGTCGGCCACGGCCTTTGCCGTGCGTTCATTGTCTCCGGTGGCCATGATGATCTTGAGACCCGCGCGGTGCAGCTCTTCGATGGCGCCGGCCGTCGTCTCCTTGATCGGGTCGGCAACGGCGATCAGCCCGGCCAGCGCACCGTCAACCGCGACATACATTGCGGTTTTCGCCTCAGTGCCGAACCGGTCCGCCCGTTCATTCGCGGCGGCTGTGTCGATGCCTTCGGCGGCCATCATGGCCTGATTGCCGAGCGCAACGGTCTTTCCGGAAACAACGCCCCTGACGCCCTTGCCGGTGACGGCCTCGAAACCCGCCGCATCCGGAAGGTCGGCGCCGCGCGCACGGGCACCGTCGACAATCGCTTCGGCGAGCGGGTGTTCGGAGCCTCTTTCAAGCGCCGCCGCCAAGGACAGAACCCGCGCCGCCTCGTGATCGCCGAATGCAACGACATCGGAAAGGGCCGGACGCCCCTCGGTCAGCGTTCCGGTCTTGTCCACGACCAGCACATCGACGGCCGCCATGCGCTCGAGCGCTTCAGCCTGCCTGATAAGCACCCCGGTCTGTGCTCCGCGCCCCGTCGCCGTCATGATCGACATCGGCGTCGCAAGTCCAAGGGCGCACGGGCAGGCAATGATCAGAACCGAAACCGCGGCGACAATCGCATAGGTGAAGGCCGGACTTGGACCGAAGAGCAGCCAGGCGAAGAACGCGATCACCGCCACCGCCACGACGGTCGGCACAAAATAGGAGGCAACCGTGTCGGCCAGTCCCTGGATCGGCGCGCGCGAACGCTGCGCGGATGCGACCATCGCAACAATCTGCGACAGGACCGTTTCGTCTCCGACGCGGCTCGCCTCGATGATCAGGGTGCCGTTGCGGTTGATGGTCCCGCCGGTGAGGGCATCGCCCGCCACTTTTCCGACCGGCAGCGGCTCGCCGGTCAACATGCTTTCATCGACCGCGCTCTGACCGTCCACCACCACGGCATCGACCGGAACCGCCTCGCCGGGACGAACGCGCAGGCGGTCGCCCTCGATGATGTTTTCGAGCGGCGCGTCATATTCGTCGCCATCGGGCGTTATGCGCCGGGCGGTTTTCGGCGCGAGATCGAGCAGCGCCCTGATCGCGTCCCCGGTGCGCTCGCGGGCGCGCAGCTCGAGCACCTGGCCGACAAAGATGAGCGCAACAATGACGACCGCTGCCTCGAAATAGACCGGCACATGCCCCGCCTCCGTCCTGATCCCGGCGGGAAACAGGCCGGGCAGGACGGTTGCGATCACGCTGTAGAGATAGGCGGCGCCAACGCCGATCATGATCAGCGTCCACATGTTCAGGTTCCTGGTTTTTACCGATGTCCAGCCGCGATGGAAAAAGGGCGCGGCCGCCCACAGCACCACGGGCGTTGCCAGCGCAAATTCCAGCCAGAGCGCGACGCTCTCACCCAGCCAGTTGCGCACCGGCAAGCCGACCATCGGCCCCATGGTCAGGACCAGCAGCGGTATTGCTGCCGCAACGGCAACCCAGAGCCGCCGGGAGAAATCGATCAATTCGTGATTGGGCTCATCCGAAACACCGTCCATCGGCTCCAGGGCCATGCCGCAGATCGGGCAGGTTCCGGGACCGTCCTGAACGATCTCAGGGTCCATCGGACAGGTGTAACGCGTGTCGGCGGCGGCCGGCTGCTTTTTCCTGCCGTTGTTGCCGGACAGGTAGAAATAGGGATCGGCCTCGAAGCGGTCATGGCATTTCCGGTTGCAGAAATGATAGTCCTTTCCGCGATAGGAAAGCGCCGGTTTGCCGGCCGCCGGATCGACGGACATGCCGCAGACCGGGTCCTTCCCGGCTCCGCCGTGCGCTTCGGCCTTGTGGCCGCCGCAGGATTTGTCAGTCATGGACTGCGGATTATGCTGTTCCATTGAAATATTCCGCCCGATTCCTAGTCAGCAGCGGATATAAGCCTTCCAGTTACTGGAAGGTCAATGGTATTTACGGGCCATATTGCCGCGTCACCGATGCGCGGCAGGATGCCGGTTTACATCGACATCGGGACAATCAGCGAGATGATCGGGAACAGGACCAGCAGGATCAGGACAACGATATCGCTGATCAAGAACCGCCAGATTCCGGCAAAAATCCTGCCGATCTGAACCTTGCCTTCAATGGCCGCCGCCAGAACGAAGACGTTCAGGCCGACCGGCGGAGTGATCAGGCCGATCTCAAGCAGCTTGACGATGATCACACCGAACCAGATCAGGTTGTAGCCGTAGCTTTCCACCATGGGGATCATCAGCGGCAGCGTCAGTATCATGATACCGACCGGGTCGAGGAACATGCCGAGCACAAGGTAGATCACGCAGACCATCAGGATGAACTGCCATCCCTCGATATTGGCAGCCTCCAGACCGGTCAGCATGCTGTTGGACAACCCGGTCAGCGCGATGAGAGTGACAAAAATCTTCGCGCATGCCGCAATGAAGAAAATAGCGGCGGTTGTCACAGTCACGTCACGGATGAGGGGAACGATCTGGTTGAATTTGATACTGCCGCGCCAGAGGCCCAGTACCACAGCAAAGAACAGCGAGATCGCCGCCGCTTCGGTTGCCGTGAAAATTCCCCCGTAAATGCCGCCAATGACGATGAGGAACAGAACAAATGCCGGCCACACACCCCACATGACGTTCAGCCGGTCCTGACGCGTGAAACTGTCCGTTGAAGCCGGAGCGATTTCCGGTGACCTTTTCACCCAGATCCAGACAACAAGCGCATAGCCGATCAGGGACAGGAGCCCAGGCAGGAAGCCCGCCAGAAAGAGTTGCCCGATGGAGGTTTCGGTAAAAATTCCATAGACGATGAACAGAATGGACGGCGGGATGAGAGAGCCCAGCGTTCCGCCCGCCGCGACACTTGCCGTCGCGAGTCGTTCGTCATACTTCATTTTCAGCATTTCAGGCGTGCAGATTTTCCCCATTGTCGAGGCACACGCCAGGGAAGACCCTGAAATTGCGGAAAACCCTCCGCAGCCGGCGATCGATGCAATCGCAATGCCGCCAGGCAGTCTCACCAGCCACACTCTTGCGGCTTCGTATATGCCGGTCGTGATCCCGGTCACGGATGCGATGTGCCCCAGCGCTATGAAAAGCGGGATCATCGACAGGTTGTAGGAGTGGATCAGCTCGAAACTGCTCGAAAACGCGATGGACAGCGTTCGGAAAAAGGCGCGTTCCGGCATGAACGTACCGGTACGCATGGCGAAGACCAGAAAGAGCGCGGACACTGCCACACCGCCAATTGCGAAGGCAATGGGCACACGAATAGCCAGGAGAAATATGACCGCAAAGCAGGCGAGGTAGCCGATCAGCGTGACATCCATTGCCTCTCCTCCCGCTACAGCGTCGCCGGCGCGTCCTGGCCGCGAATGGCGGCGCGCAGATCGATCCAGAAAATCTGCAGCAACCGCAGCCCCACGAAGACGAACGCCAGGAAATATGCAGCGCGCGAAGGCCATTTCGGGATCAAAAAGTCACCGCCGTAATGCGAGGCCTCGGAGAAGGTTTTGGCAAGCTGAACCCAGGAAGCGGCAATCAGGGTTCCGACGATCACCAGGCCGACAAACGCAGCCAGCACGGCAACCCACCTGTTCAATCCGGCGGGAAAATGATTGGCAATGACTTCGATTGAGATATGCGCGCGTCTCGCCGTTGCCGTACTCAACGGAAACAAAATGGCCGGGACCATCAGTTCGCGCACCAAGATGATGCTGTCGGGCACGCCGGACCCGACGAGTTCGCGGCCAACGACCGACAAGACGATCAGCAGGCACAGGGCAATGATTGCCGCTGCTCCGAGCGTGTCGAGCACATACTCAATGCGTTTGATCATGGTCACAGATCCCAGGGAATACCCGGCCGCATGTTCTTCCATGCGGCCGATCCGTCATTTGCTTAGTTGCGCTCCCAGGGCAATCCGTCGGTTTCGGCGATGGTCTTCCACTTTGCCTGCAAGCCGAGAAATTCATCAAGGGTCGCCTGACCGTCAAGTCCGGTCGCTTCAGCGTCCGCCAGCCACTTGTTCGTGACCGTTTTGCCGGCCTCGCGCAAAATGTCATAGTCCGCTTCGCTGAACGCATTGATGACGATTGGTTTTTCCCGGGTCGTCATCTTTTCCATGGCATCTTTGTCCGCGACCGCGAGCGCTTCGCCATAGTAATCGGCCATATGCTCGCCCGTTTCGAGAATGGCGGCCTGCTGCTCTTCGCCGAGGCTTTCAAACGAGTCCTTGTTCATCACGGTGATCACGACCGTCACAGCGGCAAAATCCATGGGTGTGACCGCAGCCAGAAGCTCGTCCAGCTTGGTTGCCACCGCAAAGTACGAATAGGTGACGGTACAATCGATCAGCCCCGTCTCCATCGCCTGATAGACTTCGTAGACCGGCATGCGCACCATGTTGCCGCCCAGATCCCCGAACAGGCCGCTCATCCCGCCCGTGTCGCTCATCTTGACGCCGTCGGCGTCTTCCACACTGGCGATACCCTCTCCCTGGCAACCCACCAGCGCGGGAGGCAGGGCATAGTGGTTTATGTAGACAATATTCTTGTCCGCCAGGCGCTGTTTGATCGTTTCATTTGTCGTGAAAAGCTCATGCAGGGCCTTCATCATGACCCAGGGACCCGCTTGTGGCATGACAAGTGCGCCGATATTGAGCTCCGGAAGTTCGGATTGGGCATAGGCGCCGACGACAACACCCATATCCGCAACGCCGGTTCCAAGGGACTCGAGCGCCGCGGTCGTCTTGAACAGGGCACCGCCCCAGTTGTTCTGGATCGTGACCGCGTTTCCTGTCCGCTCGGCGATCTGGTCGGACAGATAGTTCACCGCCTTCGAGCGGACGCCCCGGTTGGGGCCGGGATCATTGGCGATCAAGACCGTTTCGGCTGAAACCGCGAAGCTCATCACAGAGATGGATGCGGCCAACACCGCCGTTTTCAGAATGCGTTTCATATTGGCTCCTCCCAAAGCGATGCGTCTTTTGGATGATCACATCTGACGCCATATTAAATAGCTTGATAATAATTATCAAGCAATCTATTTGCCCGATCGTGGCGTCCCTGTTGGTGGCGTCAGCAGGTTTCCAGCGTTCTATCGAGCCGGACCCGGGCCGCATCAAACTCACACTTGAGCCGGTCAACCAGTTCTTCGGTTGAAACCACGCTGTCGACGGCGCCGATGCCCTGGCCCGAACCCCAGATTTCTTTCCAGCGTTTCGGCTTCTTGCGGTCCTCGGCAAAATTCATCTTGGACGGGTCCGAGAATTCAAGGTCTTCCGGGTCCATTCCGGCGGCCTTGATCGACGGTTTGAGGTAGTTGCCGTGCACCCCGGTGAAGAGGTTGGTGTAAACGATGTCCTCGGCGCCATGCTCGGTGATCATGCGCTTGTAATTTTCGACGGCATGGGCCTCTTTTGTGGCGATGAAGGCCGTGCCGGCATAACCGCCATCGGCGCCCATGGCGAGGGCCGCCAGGATCGAATCGCCCTTGGCGATGGCGCCCGACAGGTACAAGGGGCCGTCAAACCAGCTTCTGATTTCCTGGATGAGCGCCAGCGGCGAGAGCGCGCCGGCATGTCCGCCCGCGCCGGCAGCGACGGCCACAAGGCCGTCGGCACCTTTTTCGATGGCTTTTCTGGCGAAGCGGTTGTTGATTACATCGTGCAGGACGATGCCGCCGCCGGAATGGGCGGCGTCATAAACCTCGGGCCGCGCGCCGAGCGACGTGATCCAGACGGGAACTTCGTGCCGGGCGCAGATCTCCACATCGCTGTCAAGCCGCGCGTTCGAGCGGTGGACGATCTGGTTCACCGCGAAGGGCGCGGCGGGCCGGTCGGGGTTGGCCTGATTGTGCCGGTCGAGTTCCTCCTTGATCCGGGTAAGCCATTCATCAAGGCTCTGGCCGTCCTTCTCGCGCGCATTGAGCGCCGGAAAACAGCCGACGATGCCGGCTTTGCACTGCGCGATCACCAGTTCGGGTCTGGAGATAATGAAAAGCGGAGCGCCAATCAGCGGCAGACGCAGATCCTGTAGGACTTTCGGAAGGGTCACTGAGCGGTTTCCTTGATTTTTGCCTGGGAGACGGCCCCTTGGGCAATGAGGGTGGCGATATCGGTATCGGTGAAGCCGGCTTCGGCCAGAACGGCCCGGGTGTCGGCGCCGGGGTCGCGCGGCAATCGCGGCGGCGCTGTGCCGGCGCGTGAAAATCGCGGCGCCGGCGCCGGTTGCGCCACGTCTTGCTCGACAAAAGCGCTTCGTGCGGCCAGGTGCGGGTCGTCGCGCGCCTCGGCAGGGCTCAGCACCGGAGCGAAGCAGGCGTCGGTGCCGGCGAGCAGCTCATTCCAGTGGTCACGCGGTTCACTCAGGAACGTCTCCTGCAGTTTTGCCCGCATTTTGGGCCAGGCGCTGCGGTCCTGCCGATCCCCGATCTCTTCGGGATCGAGGCCGAGCTTGTCCAGGAGGCATGCCCAGAACTGCGGTTCAAGCGCGCCGATGCTGATCCACTTGCCGTCGGCGCATTCATAGACCGCATACCAGGGCCTGCCGCCGTCGAGGGGATTTGCCGCGCGCTCGTCCCGCCACAAATCCATGGCGCGGCGCGAATGAATGAAGGTCATGAGAGAGTTGACGCCGTCACAGATCGCGGCGTCGACAATGTCTCCGTGACCGGTGCGTCGGGCCTGCAGAATCCCCGAAACCATGCCGAAGGCCAGATACATGCCGCCGCCGCCATAATCGCCGAGAAGGTTCATGGCGAATGCCGGCGGACGATCCGCCGCGCCGCTCGCCCAAAGCCCGCCCGTCAGCGAGATATAGTTGAGGTCGTGCCCGGCCGCCTGCGCCAGCGGGCCGTCTTGCCCCCAGCCGGTCATGCGCCCGTAGACAAGACGCGGATTTCTGGCATGGCAGGCCTCGGGGCCAAGTCCCAGGCGCTCCATCACGCCCGGGCGAAAGCCCTCGATCAACCCGTCCGCCGTTTCGACAAGCGCCAGGGCGGCTTCGACAGCCGCCGGTATCTTCAGGTTCATGGCAACCGACCGGCGGCCGCGCAAGGTGAAGTCGTGGGGATGGGTTTTGCCGGCATCCACGCGGTCGATCCGGATGATCTCGGCGCCCATGTCGGACAGCATCATTGCCGCAAACGGGCCGGGACCGATGCCGGCAAGCTCGATGACCCTGAGGCCGCTGAGCGGGCCTTTGCCGTGTTGAATGTCTTTGACCAAATGCCGGTGTCCGGCAAGACAACGTCGAAAGTTCAGCCGGATGCGAGCTTCTTTTTCAGATTGTCCCGCATGCGGCCGAGCACTTTCAGCGTGCTCGCCAGTTCCTCCTCTGTGATGCCCTCATTGGCAATGTCATCGACCTCGAAGACGATCCGCGTCATGATTTTCACGATTTGACGGCCGCGCGGCGTTGCGAAGACACGATTCGAGCGGCGGTCACCCTTGTCTGCCCGGCGCTCGGCAAACCCGTGGGCCTCGAGCCGGTCGATCAGTTTGGAAACGGTGACGGTTGCAACATCCATGCGGTCGGCGAGGTCGGACTGCCGCTGCCCGTCATTGTACCAAAGGTGCACAAGCACCCATCCCTGGCTCATCGTGATGTCGTAAGGCTTCAGCTTGGCGTCAAAGATGATCCCGCGAAACCGCGCTATTTCCTGGAATACCGGCTTCTGGTCGTCGGTTAGCGAAGATTGCTTTGCCATGCTGGATGAACCCGTTTCTGCGTCGGACGATTCAGAAAGATTTACGGAATCATCCGTCGGGATGGCAAGCTGGTGTCGCGGCCGGGCGCTCAAACCGGATCCCAGCTGAAGATGTCGCCGGCGCGGTCGAGGTCATAAAAATCCGCGCGCAAGGCCGGGATCGCATGGTCGCGAACGCTTTGCGGCGTCCAGCCTTCGCCGCGGTGGACGGACCGGACCGGCCGCGGCTGGCTCATCAGGAAGATCTCATTGTTGCGGATGCAGAAGATCTGGCCCGTCACATCACAATCGGGTGCCGCAAGCGCCACGCACAGCGGGGCGATCTTGGCCGGCGTCATCTCCTTGATGCGCTCGACGCGGGCTTTTTCCGCGTCGGTATCGGTGGGGATCGTTCCGATCAGACGCGACCAGGCAAATGGCGCGATGCAGTTCGAACGCACATTGAAGCGGGACATATCCAGAGCAATGGACTTGGAAAGGCCGACAATGCCCATCTTGGCCGCGGAGTAATTCGCCTGGCCGAAATTTCCGATCAGGCCGGATGTGGAGGTGAAGTTGATGAAACAGCCCGATGCCTGCGCACGGAACTGAGACGCGACGGCCTTGGCGACATTGAAACTGCCCTTCAGGTGAACATCGATCACCGCGTCCCACTGGACTTCGCTCATCTTGTGGAAGATCGCGTCGCGCAGGATACCGGCATTGTTCACCACCACATCGACGGCGCCGTACATATCCATCGCCTGTTCGTACATGCCCCTGACGTCGGCCGGGCTCGCCACATTTGCGAAATTCGCGATCGCCTCGCCGCCCGCGTCCCTGATCTCCGACACGACGTCCTCGGCCGGCACGGCGTCCGCGCCGTCGCCTTCGGCGCTGCCGCCGAGATCATTGACCATGACACGGCCGCCGTGCGCTGCCATCATCAGTGCGATGTCGCGCCCGATGCCGCGCCCGGCGCCGGTTACAATGACGACCTTGCCATCCAGCATGTGAAATCCCTCCAGAAGTCCTGGTTTCGAATTTTAATTAGCTTGATTACTATTTGCAAGCTAAATATAAAGATGTAAAGAGGCACAGGCACGCACGGCCCGAGGGAGGATGGCGGAATGTTCAAACGCACTGTTTTCAGCGAAGAGCATGAGATGTTCCGTCACCAGGTTCGCCGCTTTGTCGAAGCCGAGATCATGCCGCACCACGATCAATGGGAAAAAGACGGCCGCGTCAGCCGCCAGGCATGGCTCAAGGCGGGCGAGAACGGGCTTTTATGCGCCGCGATCCCCGAGGAGTACGGCGGCGCCGGCGCGGATTTCCTGTTTTCGATGGTGGTGATGGAAGAGCTGGCGCGGGCCGGAGCCATGGGGCCGGGCTTCAGTCTGCATTCCGATATCGTCGCGCCTTACCTTTTGAATTACGGACCCGAGGCGTTGAAGCGGGAATGGCTGCCGAAAATGGCGCGCGGCGAGGCGATCGGCGCGCTGGGCATGACGGAGCCGGGCGCCGGTTCCGACGTGCAGGGCATCAAGACGACCGCCATCCGCGACGGCGATGACTTCGTCATCAACGGCCAGAAGGTCTTCATCACCAATGGCGGCAATTGCGACCTGATCGTTCTGGCCTGCAAGACCGACCCGTCCGAGGGTGCGAAGGGCACCGCGCTGATTCTCGTTCCGGCCGGAACACCGGGTTTCCGCAAGGGCAACAAGCTGCTCGAGAAAATCGGCTGGAAGGCGCAGGACACCACCGAGCTGTTCTTTGACAATGTCCGCGTGCCGGCTGCAAACCTGCTCGGTCAGGATGGCCGCGGCTTCTACCAGATGATGGAGCAGCTGCCGCAGGAACGCCTGTTGCAATGTGTGCGCGCGGTTGCCAACCTTGAGGCGGCGCTTGAGTGGACGATCGAACATGTCACCGGGCGGCGCGCGTTCGGCAAGACGATCGCCGACTTCCAGAACACGCGTTTCAAACTGGCGGAGGCAAAGGCGGAGGCTGTCATGCTGCGCGTCTTCGTCGACAAATGCCTGGAGATGCATCTCGCCGGCGAACTCGATTCGGTGGACGCGGCGATGGGCAAGATGCTGACATCCGAGGCGCTGTGCCGCCGGCTGGACGACCTGCTGCAACTGCATGGAGGCTATGGATATATGTGGGAATATCCCATTGCCCGGGCCTGGGCCGATGCCCGGGTCGGCCGTATTGCGGGCGGCACCGGCGAAATCATGCGCGAAATTATCGGGCGTTCGATCCTGGGGGGCGGCCGATGATGCGCCTTCCGGACCTGGTACGCAAATACGCCTTTCACACGCCGGACAAGACGGCGACCTATTTCGAAGGGCGCTCCAACAGCTGGTCGCAATACTGCGCGCGCATGCACGGCATGGCCAAGGCGTTACTGGACCTCGGCGTCGGCCCCGGTGACCGCATCGCCTATCTGGGCATGAACTCGCACTGGCTTGTCGAGATGTATCTCGTGCCCAGCATGATCGGGGCGATCGGTGTCCCGGTGAACTACCGGCTGTCAGAGGACGAGATGGCCGAAACGATTGCGGATTGCACACCGCAGGTGCTGATCGTCGACCGGCATTTCCAGGAGCGCGCCGCCGCCTTGATGGAGCGTTGCGCGTCGCTGGGCACCCTCATCTTCGCCGACTGGGATCCCCCTGCCCCGGTTCTGCCGCCGGACACGCTGATCTATGACGATCTCGTTGCCAAGGCCGGACCCGTCGCTCTGGATGCGTTCGACGGCCTGGCGTCGGCGTCCGACGACACGATGACCCTTTTCTACACCTCCGGCACCACGGGTCAGCCGAAGGGCGTGATGCTGTCGCATGCCAATATGCTGGCGAACGCCACCGGAACCGGGCCGCTCTACCAGTACCGCTCCAGCGATGTGCTGTTGCTGTCCGGTCCGATGTTTCACCTGGCCACCGGAAGCCGCGTCTTCACATCGGTCGTTTACGGCACCACCAAGATCATTCAGGCGAAGTTCGAGGTCGAGGAAACCATGCGCCTGATTCAGGATCAGAAGGTCACCACAATGACCATGGTGCCCACCATGCTGCGCATGATCCTCGACCACCCGGCTTTTTCCAGGTTCGACTTCTCCTCGCTGCGCTGCCTGACCTATGGCGCGGCGCCCATGCCGACAGGCGTGATCAGCCAATGCCTGGAACAGATCCCCGGGGTCACCTTTTGCCAGGGCTACGGCATGACCGAGGCGGCGCCGAACCTGTGTGTCCTGCGGCCGGAAGATCATGAGCCCGTCGATGGCGTGATCCCCAAGCTCGCCTCGGTCGGCCGCCCGATCCATACAACCGATCTGAGGATCGTCGATGAAAACGACCGGCCGGTGAAACAGGGCGAAACCGGCGAACTGATCGTGCGCGGCCCGCAGGTCATGAACGGCTACTGGAACAAACCCGAAGAGACGGCCGAAGCGATGCGCGGCGGTTTCTATCACACCGGCGACGCGGGCTACCGGGACGAGGACGGATATGTCTATCTGGCGGGCCGCACCAGGGAAATGATCATCTCGGGCGGCGAGAACGTCTATCCGATCGAGACCGAAAACTGCCTGTCCAAACATCCCGATGTGGCTTCCGCGGCCGTCTTCGGATTGCCTGACGACAAGTGGGGAGAAAAGGTGGTCGCCGTCGTGGCGTTGCATGAAGGCGCGCAGGCGACCGTCGACGATCTGACCGCATACTGCCGTGAAAAAATCGCCGGGTACAAGGTGCCCAAGATGATCCGCATCTGGGACGGCCCCCTGCCGCTCAGCCACACCAACAAGATCGACAAGCAGAAAATCCGTAAAACGATGCCGGAGGCAAGCGATGAATGACGCGGTTCGCCTGACGCGCGAGGACGGGGTCGCGCTTTTGGAAATGGTGCGGCCCGAAACGCGAAACGCCTTCTCGGACGAGATCAAATCGGGCCTTGGCGACGCGATGGATGAACTGTCGCGGGACAAAGGCCTGCGCGCGCTCATATTCACCGGCTGCGAGGGCGTTTTCTGCGCCGGGGGCGATCTGAAAGCGATGCTGAGACGGCACCGGTCCGGCGAGAGGAACACGGCCGGGGATGTTCGCGGACGGATGCGGGAGTTGCACGCCTGGTTCAGGAAGCTGCGCGATTTGCCCGTGCCGGTGATCGTTGCCGTTGACGGTCCGGCCTTCGGCGCCGGTCTGGGTCTCGCCCTTTGCGGCGATATCGTGCTCGCCGCGGACCGCGCCCGGTTTTCCGCTTCCTTCGCGAAGGTCGGCGCCGTGCCGGACTGCAATCTGATGTGGTCGCTGCCGCGCGTCGTCGGCCAGCAGCGGGCGCGTGAAATGTTCTACACCGCGCGGACGCTCGGCGCGCGGGAAGCGCTGCGGCTCGGGCTGTGCATGGAGGTGATGCCCGCCCCAGAGCTGTTGCCACGTGCAAAGGAGATTGCCGGCATGATGTCCGAGGTCTCGCCCACGGCCTATGCGCTGACCAAGGAGATCACCGCCCGGGCGATGCAGACGGACAGCGACACGATCCTCGAAATGGAGGCGGACGCACAGGCCATCTGCCTGACCAGCGACTATCATTTCGACGCCATCGCCCGGTTTGCCGCCAAGACGGCGCCGGCGTTCAACTTCAAGTAAATGCCCGGCATGGATAAAGCTCAGATCTTCGAAAGCCCTCTTCCGCCACTCGATATCCCCGAGATGTCGGTGACCGAATGGGTGTTTGAGGGGCTGGCGCTGCGCAAGGACAGGCACGTCTTCACGGAGGTGAATTCCGGGCGTCAGATCACCGGCGAAGGAGCCATGCGGGAAATCCGTGCGCTTGCCGGCGGATTGGCGGCACTCGTCCTGAAAAAGGGCGAGGTCGTTGCCGTCATGGCGCCTAATTCCATCGACTATTTTGTGCTGTTCCACGCCGTGACTTTCGCCGGCGGGACGCTGACCATGATCAACCCGTCCTATACCGCAGCGGAACTGGCCTATCAGCTCAAACAGACCTCAGCACGGCTGCTTTTTGCCGATGGTCCGCTCACGGCAATGGCGCAAGAGGCGACGGAAGGCACAGAGGTCCGGCAGGTCGTCGTGATGGGTGCCGCCGCGCCCGGCGCTTTGACGATCTGCGATGTCGCCGGACCGCCGCTGCAGCAACAGGTTCCGGTCGACCTCTACGAAGATATCGCAGCCATCCCGTTTTCCTCCGGCACCACGGGACTGCCCAAAGGCGTGATGCTGACCCACCGCAACATTGTCGCCAACGCGGCCCAGTGGTGTCACGTGCGCGATATCGGACCCGGAGATGTCGCGCCGTCCTTCCTGCCGTTTTTCCATATCTTCGGACTGGTCTTGTGCCAGATGGTCTATCCGGGTTCCGGCGCGCATCTGCACCTGATGCAGCGGTTTGATCTCGAGACCTATCTGCAGGTCGCTCAGGACAGCGGCGCGCAGCGTCTGTGGGTGGTGCCGCCCATCGCAATCGCGCTTGCGAAGGATCCGATCGTCGATCGGTTCGATCTCTCGGCTCTGAAGGAAATCGGCTCCGGCGCCGCGCCGCTTTCGACGGAGATCGGCGATGCCATTCGCGCAAGGCTCGGCTGTGCTTTCTATCAAGGCTACGGCATGACCGAACTCAGCGGCGTCAGCCACTCACATGCGCGCAATGCCGGCAAGCCCGATACGCTGGGGACACCAGTTGCCAATACGGCCTGCAGGATTGTCGATCCCGACACGCAGGCGGATCTTGGACCGGATGAGCCGGGCGAGTTGTGGATCAAGGGCCCGTCGGTGATGAAGGGCTATCTGAACGACCCGGGCGCGACGGCGGAAACAATCACCGAAAGCGGCTGGCTGCGGACCGGCGATATCGGCGCGATCGACGCTGACGGGCATTTGCGGGTCGTTGACCGGCTCAAGGAGATGATCAAGGTCAAGGGCTTCCCCGTTGCCCCGGCCGAGGTGGAGGCGGCACTGATCGCCCATCCCGCGATCCTCGAAGCCGCCGTCTTCGGCATCGCCGATGACGAAAAGGGCGAAGTGCCGATGGCGCTGATTGTTCCGGCGGACGGCGCGGTGCTGGATCTGGCCGCCATTCAGGAATATCTCGGCGCGCGGCTTGCCCGCTACAAGATCGTCCAGGCGCTGGGGGTCGTCGACGCCATTCCGAAGGCTGCTTCCGGAAAAATCCTGCGGCGCGTTCTGCGGGAGCGGTATTCCACGTGATGAAAACAGAAAAGGTCCTTGCCCCATGATCGACAGGGATGCCCTGATGGCGCGCGAATTTCCGGCGGTTGAACACAGCTACACCGCAAAGGACTGCATGCTTTTCGCATTGGGTGTCGGGCTTGGGGCCGACCCGGTGGCCGACGCGGACCTCAAGGCCGTTTATGAGCGCGCCGACGGGTTCGCGCCGTTGCCGGCCATGGTGAACGTACTGGCCTATCCCGGCTTTTGGGCCATGGAGCCCGGCACCGGGCTCACCTGGCAGAAGATCCTGCATGGCGAGCAAAGCCTGACCGTGCACGCGCCCTTGCCGGCTGAAGGCACGGTTCTCGGCACAACACGCATCATCGACATCATCGACAAGGGCGCGGACAAGGGCGCGCTGATCTACTCGGAACGGACGATTTCGGATAAGGCGAGCGGAACCAGGCTCGCCACGGTCGCCGGCACCATCTTCGCGCGCGCCGACGGCGGTTTTGGCGGGCCCGGCGGACCGGTGAAGCCGGTGCATGCCCTGCCCGACCGTGCGCCGGACACCCATCACGATTTCAGGACCTTGCCGCGCAATGCGCTGATCTACCGGCTGAGCGGAGACGACAATCCGCTGCATGCCGACCCGAAGGTCGCCAAAGGCGCCGGTTTCGAGCGGCCGATCCTGCACGGCCTGTGCACCATGGCGGTGTCCTCCTGGTCCATCCCGATGGCCCTGCGCGAGGGCGATTTCACCGCGCTGACCCATATGCAGCAGCGCTTTTCCGCCCCCGTCTATCCGGGCGAGACGATCCGGACCGAGATCTGGGTGGACGGCGACGATGTGAGCTTTCGCGCCAGCGTTCTGGAGCGCGACGTCGTCGTGCTGAACAACGGTCTGGCGCGCCTGAGTTGAGGATCGAGACATGAGCGAAAAACCGGTACCGACGATTTATCCCGAAACGCAGTTCTACTGGGATGGTGCAAAAGAGGGAAAGCTGCTTTTGAACCGCTGCATTGCCTGCGGTACGCCCCACTTTCCGCCGCGTCCGTTCTGCCCGGCCTGCGGCAGCCGCGATGTCGAGGTGATCGAGGCCTCAGGTAGGGGACGGCTTTATTCCTATGTCATCAGCCACCTGCCGGCACCGGGCTATGAGCCGCCTTACGTCGTCGCGGTTGTCGAGTTGGAAGAAGGCGTGCGCATGGTGTCGAACATCCTGGATATCCCGGCAGACCCCGATGCGCTCGAACTCGACATGGCGCTGGAGGTCGCGTTCGAGGAGCGCGGGGCGGTCGCCGTGCCGCAGTTCCGTCCGGCGGGATGCGCACCGTGAGCCGCGCGAAGATCGCCATCGTCGGCGCGGCCGAGACGACCTGCATGGGCAAGGTGCCCGAACTCAGCCAGACCGGCCTTCACGCCGACGGCGCGCTCAACGCGCTGACCGATTGCGGACTGACGCCATCCGATATTGACGGGATCGCGACGGCCGGACACGACGTGGCCGAAATCGCCCAGTATCTCGGCATCACGCCCAGCTGGGCCGATGGCACCTCGGTCGGCGGATGTTCCTTTATCACCCTTATGCGCCACGCCGCCGCGGCGATCGAAACGGGACTGTGCACGACCGTGCTGATCACCCATGGCGAAAGCGGGCGTTCGAACAACCGTTCGCACCGGCCGATCTTTCCCGCGATGCAGCAGCAGGAATTCGAAAACACCTACGGCGCCGCGTTCCCGCCGACAAAATTCACCCTGCCAGTGATGCGCAAGATGAAAGATCAGGGGCTGACGGAAGAGCAACTGGCCATGGTGGCCGTGGTTCAGCGCGAATGGGCGGCGATGCATCCGCGGGCCACGGCGCGCGAGCCGATCACGGTGGACGATGTCTTGAGCTCGCGCATGATCGCCTTCCCGTTCCGCAAGCTGATGTGCTGCCTCGTCAGCGACGGCGGCGGCGCCCTGGTGCTGACAAGCGCCGAACGCGCCGCGGATTTTCCGACAAAACCGGTCTATCTGCGCGGCATGGGCGGGGAAAGCGCCGAGGGTCCGATGATCAGCCAGATGGAGAGTTTCACCTCATCGAAGGCGTTTCGCATTTCCGGCAGGCTGGCCTTCGAGAGCGCTGGCATCACCCATGCGGATGTGGATCATCTGATGATCTATGACGCCTTTGCGCATCTTCCGCTATACGGCCTGGAAGACCTCGGGTTTGTCGCCCCGGGCGAGGCGGGCGCCTTTATCGCGGACGGCCACACGAGACCGGGCGGAACGCTGCCGCTCAACACAAACGGAGGCGGGCTGAGCTACATGCATTCGGGCATGTACGGCATGTACGCCCTGCAGGAAAGCGTGCGGCAGATGCGCGGCGTGTCTCCGGCCCAGATCGACGGTGCAAAACTGTCGGTTGTCCACGGCGTCGGCGGCATGTTCTCCGCCGCCGCGACCGTCGTTTTGACAAATGAACGGCAGTTTTAGAGCGTTGAGAGCGTCCTGTTGAAGAACGCAAGGCTCTCGGAGCGCATGCGTCGGGTTTCAACATGGCCCGCGTCCGGATCGGTCAGGACGGTCAGGTCGCCGCTCGCGCCATAGACCTTTGCAAGATGCGCCAGTGCCGGGTGCAGGGCTGAAGCGGGTGTCAGCGGGTCCTGCAATCCCGAGGCAATCGTAACCGGACCAGAGCACGGGATTTCAAATCTGAGTGCCAGTGGAGATATTTTCGACTTTCTGTATGATAATGAATTGTATTCGACATTGATGATTGATTTTCGACCTTTAACCGGTTAATATAGTTTTCGACGCACAGATCGAAAATGAAGTCATTTTCGATATTCATGAAAAAAAATCGACCGATGCAGATAGACGAGTTGGCACCAGATTTTTTTCAGGACGAGCCATTGCCGCCGGGAACTGAACTGGCTGGATGGTCGGCCCTCGTCCACGCCCTTGGCGTTGCCGCTCCTGTCCGAAAGCTGTCATGTGTCTCTGAAAAACACGTTCGGGGAAACAGCCGTGTCGAAGGTCGCTGGGAAATCTACGACAAGCGCTATCGGCCAGACCCGACACTGGAAGGTCATCTGACATTTGCCTTGCGCCACGAGCCGATGGACCTGCTGGTCTTGAAACGGATTCTGGACGTTGTCGCGGAAAATGATCTGGTCGCACTTATCCAGAGGACGCCCACAGGTGCTATATCGCGGAGAGTTTGGTTTTTCTTTGAAATCTTGACCGGACGAATTCTTGATATTGATGATGCACCAACCGTGACAGCCGTCGATGCGCTCGACCCCACCGCCTATTACACTGGTAAAGTGCGCATGTCGCCGCGCCACCGTGTTCGAGACAACCTGCTTGGCACCGGCGCATTTTGTCCGGTTATTCGCAGGACACCAAATCTGGAACGCATGATCGCGCTTGATCTGGCCTCCAAAGCCCGCGAAACCGTTGGCAAGACCGGTGCACATGTGATTGCCCGCGCTGCCAGTTTTCTGCTGCTTGCCGATAGCAAAGCAAGCTTTGAAATCGAGGGAGAACGCGCGCCGATAAATCGTCTGGAACGATGGGGACGCGCCGTTCTGGAAGCAGGCAAACGCCCATTGAACCAGACAGAGATTTACCGCCTGCATCGAATTCTGATCGGCGATGATCGTTTTACCAAAACTGGCTATCGGGATGAGGGCGTCTTCCTCGGCGAACGAGGCCGCAATCATGGACCATTGCCTGAGTTTATCGGCGCGCGCCATGATGATGTTCCCGTACTTATGACGGGGCTCAACGAGTGCAACAATCGGCTGCGGATCACCGATATCGAACAGGTTGATCCGGTCTTGCAGGCAGCGTGCATTGCGTTTGGGTTTGTCTACATACACCCTCTTGCCGATGGAAACGGTCGTCTCCACCGCTGCCTTATTCATCATGTCCTCGCGGAAAGAAAATTCACACCCACAGGCATGGTATTCCCTGTGTCGGCGGTCATGCTGGATCGGATCGATGATTATCGGACGACCCTTCAATCCCATTCGGCACCGCTGATGCCTTTCATCGACTGGCGCGCTCTTCCTAACGGGAATGTTGATGTTACGAACGACACTGCGGACCTGTACCGCTTTTTTGATTGTACGGACGAAGCGGAGTTTCTCTACGAATGCGTGCTCCGGACAATCGAAAACGATTTACCGCGCGAGATCGACTACCTCAAACGCCACGACGCTGCCATGACAGCGATCATGAATGCTATCGAGATGCCTGACCGGATGGCGGAAAGCCTCATTATGTTCATCCGCCGGAACGATGGCAAATTGGGTAAACGTCGTCGTGAAAAAGAGTTCGCCAAGCTGACAGACAAGGAAGTCGCGCTTGTTGAGCAGGCGGTCACTGATGCATTCGAAGACTTTCCCTTTGATAATTGAAAGCCGCTCGAAGGGCAGATTCACTACATTTCCCTTCTTGAATTTTCTGGTTACACATGCACCCGGAACGGCGCTCCGCGAGGGTGCAAGGGCAAAACGCGTAAAGCAGACAGACCGGCTACTGGACCGGATCGTTGATGCAACAGACGATTCGGTCGTTGCAGCATATGAGAAACGGATTGCCAAGCTGAAACCAGAGAAGGTGCTGGCCGAAGAACGGTTGACAAAATCCGGCAAGCCGAAGCATACCTTTGAGGAGTCGTTCAAACACGCAATGGTGTTACTATCAAGCCCTTGGAATATATGGAATAATTCCGACTTGACAGGCAAAAAGACGACCCTCAGACTGGCGTTCTTGGAGCCATTGGCCTACTGCCGAAATCAGGGACTTCGAACACCCAATTTATCCTTTTCCTTCAAGGCCTTAGGTAAGTTATACGGTGAAAATTCGAAATGGCGCGCTCGGGAAGATTCGAACTCCCGACCCCCAGATTCGTAGTCTGGTGCTCTATCCAGCTGAGCTACGAGCGCGCGGCGGATGGCGATACCTGTCCGCGAGGCGTGTACCTAATCCTTTCAGCGCCCGAATGCAAGCGCCATCGGGGCAAAATTCTGCCGCCGCCTTGAGAATTTCCGCAGCATACGGCCACACCGCCCATATCCCCTATTTCCCGATCTCCTTGAGCGGCAGGGGAACGGCCGGCGGGGTGCATTCCTCCTGTTCGGGCTGGTTCGGCAGGGCGATGCGGAAACGGGTCCCGGAACCGGGCTTGTCGACCAGCGAGATGGCGCCGCCATGGGCGCGCACCAGTTCGTTGGCAATGGCAAGGCCAAGCCCCGTGCCGCCCGACCGCGTCGATCCGTGGAACGCCTTGAAGAGGTTTTCGCGTGCCTTGGGCGGCATGCCGGGGCCGGTGTCGTCTATGTCTATCGTCGCCGTGCCGTCTTCCACCGCGGCGGACACGGTGATACGGCGCACGATGGCAAGATCGTCCGTCGCATCCGCCGACAATGCCTGTATGGCGTTGCGGCAAAGATTGTGAATGGCGCGGAAAAGCTGCTCGCTGTCGGCTTCAAGCTCCAGCCCTTCCGGCACGTCGATGATGAAATCGATCGGCGCCGCCTCGCTTGCCTGATCGGTCTCGGTGTGCGGATCGGCATCGACGATGAGCATGTCGCGCACATCAGCGACAAGCGCGGCGAAATCGACCCGGCGCCGGTTGGGTTCGGCCTCGTTGGCGCGGCCGTAGTCCAGCACCTCGCGGGTGTAGTCCACCGCCCTGTCCACCGTTCTGATGAGTTTCGGCGCGAAGCGCTTGACGATGGGATCGTCCACCATCGACAGCCTGTCGGACATGAGTTGCGCGGACGCGAGGATGTTGCGCATATCGTGGTTTATCTTCGAGACGGCGAGGCCGAGATTCGCCAGATGCTGCTGTTTCTTCAGCGTGCCCTGCAGTTCGGTCTGCATGGCCTCGAGATGGCGCTCGGCGATGCCGATCTCGTCCTGGATTTGACGCGGGTGGATGATGCGGGACGGATCGTCCGGTTCACGCGAAAACGCCTGCATGCTGGCCGTCATGCGGCGGATCGGGCTGATCATCATGGTGTTGATGGCAACAAAAACGAGACCCGCCGTAAACAGTGAAATCAGCACGGACAGGAAAAACACGTTGCGGCCGTATATCAGCATGGCGTTGCGCAGCGGGTTCTCCTCCATGACGACATCGATCATCATGGTGTTGCCCTCAACCGGCCCGTAGACGCGGATAATGCGATCACTCGAGAACAAGGCGACGAAGGCGTCGCGGATCGCCGCGAAGGGCGAAACCAAGGACAGGTCATATTGCTGATCAACGGCGGGCGGCATATCGGAGGTGGCGATCAGCCGGCTCATATCACCGGTTTTGAGCGCAATCGACTTGGTGCCGGTCGCCATCAGGGCATCTTCCTGGATCGGACGCGGGAGTTCCATGTTCTCCCAGCCCTCGACCACGAGGCTCGCCGCGGCGGCGGTGCGCAGACGGTCCTCCAGCCAGCGCATGCGCATATTGGCGACGGACGGAACGAAGATGAGCACTTCGGCGACCATCACAAACAGCACGGTCAGCAAAAGCAGCTTGCCCGACAGGCTGCGCCACGGCCTTTGTCTGCCATTGGCCCGCAGCCCGTGCTTTCTGTCTTCGCTCTTGCCCGAGGCCATCGTTTTTCCCGGTCAGGTTACCGGTTTCCCGGCTGTTTGCGGACCCTGCCGCCGATTGTCCGGGATTGCTACACCAAAGGAGAGGGCGTGCCTATCCAAATCGGCGCAGAAACCCGATGATGCGGCGAATAAAGGGTTTTCGCGTCATCGGACTATAATAGGAAATCACCGCGCGCTTTCCAATCTCGGTCATGGTCGGATAGGGCGGCACATAGCCGCGCACATTGGAAAGCTTCATGCCGTTGGCAATCGCCAGCGCCCACATATTGATCATTTCGCCGGCGCCGGCGCCGGCGATGGAAACGCCGGCAATCCTTCCCTTGCGGTCCGTGACGAGCTTGATCAGGCCGTCGGCTTTCCTTTCGGCCAGCGCCCTGTCGTTTTCCGCATAGGGCCACCGCAGGACATGAATCTGTCCGAAACGCTTGCGCGCGTCCTCCTCGCCAAGGCCGACATGGGCAAGTTCGGGATCCGTATAGGTCGCCCAAGGGATAATGCGGGCGTTTTCCTTCGCCGGCGCACGAAACAGGATCTGCTGGATGACCAACCCGGCGTGGTAGCCCGCCACATGGGTGAACTGCAGGCTGCCGGCGACATCGCCGATGGCGAAGACGCGCTTGTTGGTCGTCTTCATGTTGGCGCTGACCTTGATTCCGCGGCGGTCATATTCGATCCCGGCTTCCGACAGGCCGATGCCCTCGACATTGGCGGCGCGCCCGGTGGCAACGAGAATATGCGAGCCGTCGACGGTCTTTTCGCCGTCCGCGGTCTCGACGGTCACGCGTACCCCGGCCCGGCCGAACTTCCTGACGCCGGTGACGGTGGCGCCCTCCATGATCTCGACGCCTTCGCCGCGGATGCGGTCGAGGACGATGGCGGCAAGTTCGGGATCGTCCTTGCCGAGCGCCTTCAATCCTTCGACCACCGTCACCTGCGAGCCGAGGCGGCGGTGCGCCTGCGCCATCTCCATGCCGATCGGGCCGCCGCCGATAACGATGAGGTGGCGCGCCTTCTGTGTGCGGTCGAACAGGGTCTCGTTGGTCAGGTAGTTAACGGTGTCGATACCGGGGATGGGCGGCACAAAGGGCGAGGAGCCGGTGGCGACGACGAAGCGCCGCGCCTTGATCTCGTAATCGCCGGCAACCACGGTGTTCGGATCGGTAAAGGCGCCGGCCGCCTCGATCACCTTGACGCCCAGCGCCGTGAACCGCTCGACGGAATCGTTCGGGGCGATTGTGTCGATCACGGAGCGGATATGCGCATGGACCTTCTTGTAGTCCACTTGCATCTCGCCGGCATGCACGCCGAAATGAGGCGCCTCGGCAATGGCATGGGCATGTTTGCCGGCGGCGATGATCGCCTTCGAGGGCACGCAGCCATAGTTGAGGCAGTCACCGCCCATCTTGCCCTTTTCGATCAGAACGACATCCACGCCGAATGACGCGGCGGCGGCGGCGACCGTCAGCCCGCCCGAACCCGCGCCGATTACACATATGTCAGGACGTAGCGTGGTGGTCATGTCACCCTCCTAGAGCGCGTTGTGATTAGATTGAAGCATTTGACCGCGGCGATTTTGGTCGCTGACAAGGCGGGTTGCGCGCCGTGGTGCCAGTCCACCACAAGCGCGAGCCAACGCGGTCAGAGGGCAAAATCGCCCGGCCCGTTCATCTCTGAATTTCAAC
>NZ_CFHWAF010000005.1:0-70962 GCF_984452065.1 Hoeflea sp.
GTGCGGCAGCGGTGTCGCGAACACCAGCATGTTTCCGTCGACGTCGCGCAGGCACATCTGCCGGACACCGAAGGCCATATCCCGCGGCGCCTCATCGACCGATACGCCATTGCCGACACATTCCGCGTGAAACCGGTCGACATCGGATACGTTCAGAAAAAGCCGCGTTCCGATGGCTCCGTCGCCGGCATGCTCGGAGAGAAAGAGCTGAACGCCGTCGCGGCTGACGGATGCAAAAATGGGGAAGGCTGCATCGAACTGCCTGCGCCAGTCCTCGGTAAAGCCGATGCTTCGGTAAAACGGTATCGCAAGCTTCATGCTCGCGACACGCACAAATGGCGTGCAGCGATCGATAGTCGTCTTTGTATCCATTCGGTCGGCGATCCGATTCCCTCATTTCCTCCCGGGAACTATAGCCTTATCCGGGCGATTTGGCATTGCCGTGCCGGACGAAGGGCAAGCAGACAAAAAGCCGCGGCAAAACCGCGGCTTCCAGGATCGGGTGGCCGGAGCGGCGGTTAGAGCATCGGGCGACAATATTGATCCATTTGATGATCCAAATCAGCTTGCTCGGCCAGGCGAACGGCGCCGCGCGATGTGGTGCATCGGGCAAGCCGTTCAACGACGCCGACGGGCTGATTTGGTTCACCGAAGGCCGGCTTATCAGGCCTTCTGGACGTCGTTGCGATCGCCTTGTGGTCGACCCGGACCACGGCGGCGATCGCGCCTGGCCAGTAGGCCTGATAAGCCGGTCAAATGGTTCAATATCATCGCCCGATGCTCTAGTCGGTGGCGATGCGCTCCAGAGCATTGTCGATAGCATCGACAATCTCATCGAGTTCCGTGCGCGTGCTGATCAGCGCCGGGCTCAGGCACAGCGTATTGTTGTAGGCGTCAAAGCTCCGGTTCGTCGCGCCGATGATCACACCGTTGGCCATGCAATCGGCCACCACAGCCTGCGTGGTGCTTTCAGCGGCCGGCTCGCGGGTCTCGCGGTTCGCCACAAGCTCAATGCCGCAGAACAGACCCTTGCCGCGCACGTCGCCGACGAGTTCGTGCCGGTCCTTCAGTTCCTTGAGCCTCGTCATGAGGTATTCACCCATCACGGTGACGTTTTCCAGAAGGTTCTCATCCTCGATGATGCGCATGTTTTCGAGCGCCGCGGCAGGACCGGCGGCGCAACCGCCGAATGTCGAGATGTCGCGGAAATAGCTCATAGGATCGGAAGGGTCGGCCTTGAACTGGTTGAACACACCCTCCGTGGTCACCGTGCAGGATATGGCAGCGTAACCCGAAGCCACACCCTTTGCCATGGTAACGATGTCCGGCTGGATGCCGTAATGCTGATATCCGAACCATTTGCCGGTCCGTCCGATACCGCATACGACCTCATCGATATGAAGCAGGATCTGGTATTTCCTGCAGATCTCCTGAACGGTCTCCCAGTAGCCCTCCGGCGGTGTGATGACGCCTCCGCCAGCGGTGATGGGCTCGAGCACAATCGCCCCGATCGTATCGGGATCCTCGCGCAAAATGACGTCTTCGATTGCCCTGGCCGCCCGAACGCCATAGTCGTCGCAAGGCCCGTATTGGGACCGGTACTCCATGCAGTGCGGAACTTCCACAAAGCCCGGCGTGAACGGGCCGTACTGATCCTTGCGCTGGTTCTGACCGGCTGAGCTCAGTGCGGTGATTGTGGTGCCGTGATAGTCGCGTTCGCGGTACAGGATCTTGCTTTTCTTGCCGCCACGCCGGTTGTGCGAGATCTGCCTGACGATCTTATAGGCTTTCTCGTTGGCCTCGGAGCCGGAATTGGAGAAGTAGACCCGGCTCATGCCGGGCATTTTTTCAATCAGCTTGCGCGCGAACAGGGCGCCCGGGACGTTGCCGGCCGAATTCGCAAAGTAGTTCAGCTTCACAAGCTGGTCGCGAACAGCGTCGGCGATGCTCTCGCGTCCGTAGCCGACATTGACGGTCCACACGCCGCCCGAGACCGCGTCGAGAAACTCTCTGCCCTTGGCATCCCAAACGCGCATGCCCTTGCCCTCGATGATGACCATGGGGTCCGAGGTTTCATACCGTTTGTGCTGGCTCAAATGGTGCCAAACATGTGCGCGATCGCTCTCGACGGCTTCGCTGAAATCGTTGCTGCCCGGTGACATATTCATTGCCAAACTCCCGCCAAGGCCGCGCACAATCCATCGACGCCGCCTGATTGCCTAGCTCTTTTCATGGGCGACAGTCCCATGAGCGCACGGCACACGATAGCCCCAGTTCACGGCGCAATATGACGCCAGATGCTCCGGTGCTTCCGTGTCGTCTGCCGGTCTGTGCCTTGCGGTGCGGTTCCTTCCTGGAATTCCTGCGCGACCATTGCGATCAGTATGATGCCCTCGCAGCGCAATGCAGCGGTATAACGCGGGACCGCACCAGCGCGGGAACGTTGCTCGTGGAAGGTTGACCGGACGCGTCCGGCTCCTCACCATTGCCGCGAATTCTTCTCGGCCCGCTTCAGTGATCTTCTTCACACAGCGAGTGGTCTGAGAGCGCCTGAATGACATAGCAGTCTTTTACGGTTCCCGCTTCGCAGGAACCGGCGATGCGGGCGAGTTCCTTCTCAAGGCGCTTCAGTTTCGAGATGCGGTCGCGCACAAGTTCGAGATGTTCGCCGGCGATGCGGTCGGCATCGTCGCAAGGCATGTCCGGGTGAGCGCTCAGCCTGATGAGGTCGCGGATCGCCTCAATGGACAGACCAAGATTCCGGGCGTGCCTGATGAAGCCAAGGCGCTCCAGTTCGCTGCGCGAATACCGCCGCTGGTTTCCGGCTGAGCGCTCCGGCGCGCTGATCAGTCCCATCTGCTCATAGTATCTGATTGTCGGGACTTTGACCCCGGTCCTGCGCGAGATCTGACCTATGGTGAACAATTCGAAATACCTCTTGAACCTATAGTAGCTAGAGAGATTATATTTTGCCTCTCGATTCAACAAGGGGCGAAGACATGGCTGCCTGCTGCGGACAAGACAAGAATTTCGACGGAATGTCGGACGACTACAAGCGCCGCTTGTGGATCGTGATCGGGCTGAACGCAGCGATGTTTGCGATCGAGATCGTCGCCGGGCAAATGGCCGGCTCAAAGGCTCTCCAGGCCGATGCCCTGGATTTTCTGGGCGACGCGATGACCTACGGCATTTCACTCGCCGTTATCGGCTCTTCGATCGCGGTCCGGACCACCGCCGCGCTGGCAAAGGGGATAAGCCTGCTCGCCATGGGACTATGGGTTCTGGGGTCGACAATCTGGCACGTGTTTTTTGTGGATGTGCCGGAAGCGCATGTGATGGGCGCCATCGGTTTCCTGGCCCTGGCGGCGAACCTTGCCAGCGTCATGCTGCTGGTTCGCTACAAGGATGGGGACGCGAACGTCCGATCGGTGTGGCTGTGTTCGCGCAATGACGCCATAGGCAACATTGCCGTGATGTTTGCCGCCCTCGGCGTGTGGGGCACGCAAACCGGCTGGCCGGACCTGATTGTGGCGGCGATCATGGCAAGCCTGTTTCTCATGTCTTCCGTGCAGATCGTCCGCCAAAGCCTCCTCGAAAGGGCTGCCGCCCGCACGCACGCCGCAACCGCACCCGCCGAATAACGCCTCAGTTTCTGGTCGTTGGCGCCGGAGGCGCGCCGTATTCGTCAACGAAGGCGCGAAAGGCATCGTCAAGCTTCTGCGGATCGGCGAACCGGTCCAGATTCTCCGGAAGCACGACGAGGAGGTAGTTGTTGCCGAGCGCCCATTGCCCGTTCAACTGGCGCAGTCTTTTGTAGGCGTCGTCGGTGAGTGCTGCGGAAAATCGTTTCGGCAGCGGCAGTCTTTTCCGTTTCATCGCTCTGGTCCTTGCTTCCCGGGAACTGCCATTGCGCGCGCCGGCGCGAACCTGCTGCAAGCGAGAATGGCCTGTTTGGATTGGAAGAAAACCCAAATGCCGGGCCGCGGCCAGCGGTCGCAATACGGTCAATACGCCCCCGTATTATGTTGCCGGTATCATGTTGATTGTCTGCTGCCATTGGTGTTCACTCCGGACGACCGGCGCAGACATCAATGCGGGTATCTTCAGCCGTTTTCGCGCATCCAGCAAGGGAGATCAGTTATGACAAATCTGAGAATTGGCGACATCGCACCTGATTTTGAGGCAGATACGACGAAAGGCAGGATCCGCTTTCACGAATGGTTGGGCGATTCCTGGGGGGTGCTGTTTTCGCACCCGAAGGACTTTACGCCGGTGTGCACGACGGAACTCGGCTACATGGCCAAAATCAATCCGGAATTCCAGAAGCGCAACGTCAAGATCATCGGCCTGAGCGTCGATCCGGTCGAAAATCACGCCGAATGGGCAGCCGACATCGAGGAAACGCAGGGTTTCATGCCGGATTACCCGATGATCGGCGACACCGACCTGAAGGTGGCGAAAGCCTATGGAATGCTTCCCGCCGGCGCCGGCGAGACGTCGGAAGGCCGCACCGCGGTCGACAATCAGACCGTCCGCACGGTCTTCGTGATCGCACCGGACAAGACCATCAAGCTGACGATTTCCTATCCGATGAGCACGGGCCGCAACTTCAACGAAATCCTGCGCGTCATCGATTCGATGCAACTGACCGCCAATCACAAGGTGGCAACCCCGGTAAACTGGGAGGACGGCGATGATGTGATCATCGTCCCCGCGGTTTCGAACGAGGAAGCCGAAAAGCAATATCCCGACGGGTGGAAGACGCTGAAGCCCTATCTTCGTATCGTCCCGCAGCCGAAATAGCGCAACCGCGCGGAGCACGCAGCGGCGGCATCATCCGCCGCTGCGCAACGCACTTATCCAGCGGACTGTTGCCGGTGGGACATCGCCGGTTGAAAACTAATCCTATCCTCCCGGTGCAGTTTTGCTATACTGCTTTTGTAATGGGCGGATTTGTTCTGTTTCGACGCAGATAAGCAAGAAGATAATATAAAAGACTAAAGAATTCCTGGCATTCGCCCGACGGGGACCGTGAGCGTGCAGCGACTGTGCCGCGCCGGTCCGACCGGTGGTTGGAAAGGGTGGCCATGGATCCTGCAGTACAAGGACTATTCGACAACGCTGCGACAATACTCGGCTTCGGCTTTCTCGGCCTGTCGATGGTATTTGTCATTCTGGGCTATCTGAACGTCAAGCAAATCGTCAATCAGCCCGATCCCAATGAATCGGCGGTAAATCTGAGCCGGTTCTTCCTGAAGATCGCACTTGTTTTCATGCTGTGCGCGGGGCCGTTGCAGTGGGTGACGCTAGCCATTGAGAAATACGTGTCGGTCCAGGAGGTTGAACTGCACATCACCATGACCCACCCGGAATGGGAGCAGGGCTATGGTGATATCCTGCTTGTCCACAAGGGCCGGACCCACGCGCTGATCAACAATCCCTATGTTGGCGTCTATGGCGAAAACGATGAGATACAGTTGAACGCGGAAAGGGTGGCCACCGTCATCCGCAGGATCCAGGCCCAGCTCACCGTGATCAATGAAGCGGCCCGCGGGCCGGTCGGCGGAGGCGGCAATGGAACGGCCGGCGGATCGGATGGCCGCGCGCCGCTACCGCCGCCCCCGGTTGCCGATATTCGCATATTGAGCGGCGGGTGAACCGATGAAAAAACGGACATTTGGATTCGCCCTTGCCGCCATCCTCCTGATCGGCTCGCCGGCCGGCGCCGAACCGGACAAGTTCGGTCAGGACGTGCCGAAAGCACTTGAGCGCCAGGTTCTGCAGGCACGATTGATGCGTCTGCCCTATCAGAAGGATAAATACGATCCTGAAAACTCCGAGCGGCTCCTGCTCAGGGTCATTGAGCGCAAGCCGGATTATTACCGCGCCCATTTCAATCTCGGCCTGACGTATCATGAACTGGGTGACTACGAAAAAGCCGTCGACGCATTCGACGCGGCAATGCGGATTCGCGAGGAACAGCGGATCGATGACTTCACGCTCATCAATACGGCCGGCTGGTCCAGTCTGAAGAACGGCGATTTTCCACGTGCCGAACGTTTGTTGCTGCAGGCCGAAAAACTGACCGAAGGAACCGACACCTATACCGAAGGTGCGGTCCACGGCAATCTGGGTGAACTCTACTTTCTGACGCAGCGTTTCGATGAGGCCGAACGGCATCTGACGATCGCGAGCGACCAGTTCGGATCGCGGGAAGCAGCCTATTATCTCGAGCTGATCGACCGAACCCGGAAGGTCATCATTCAGCAGAAGATACAGATCGACAGGCGGATGAAACTCAGGTCGACCGGAACCAATTAGGCCTCACCACCCGGCCGTCTTGACAGGCTTGTACGGATCGAACAGGGGACGCCGCCTGTGCCGGTTTTCGTCAAATCCAGCAGCAGAAAAGACTTGGTTTTACTGATTTTTATAATGTAAAATGTACAACTGTAGATTTAACGAGCTGATGGGAAGTAAAATCGCTGAGAGTAACCTTTGGCACGCGACCGCCGCCGAAAAGTATACCGGATCGGAACTGAATCAGGATCTCCTATCGGATCTGGTGATCATTGGGGGCGGGTTTACCGGTTGCTCCGCAGTCCTTGAGGCATCCACGCTCGGCCTGGATGTTTGTCTCATCGAAGCCGACCGGATCGCTTCCGGTGGCTCCGGACGCAATGTGGGTCTGGTCAATGCCGGGCTGTGGACGGCGCCGCAACAGGTTGAGGAAAGTCCGGGCCGGGAGGCCGGTGCAAGGCTGAACGCGCTTCTGGCGGAAGCCCCGGATCTGGTCTTTTCAATTATCGAAAAACATGACATCGCGTGTGACGCCACGCGAAAGGGAACCTTGCATTGCGCCCATTCCAGAGGCGGCCTGCGCGGCCTGCGGCGGCGTTTCGATCAACTGACGCGTCGGGGTGTGCCCGTGACGCTGCTGGATCCCCTTGATACGGCGGCGCGCACCGGCACCTCGCGTTTCCATGGCGCACTGCTTGACGAACGTGCCGGAACCATTCAGCCGTCGTCCTATTGTGACGGCCTCGCAAGGGCCGCGCACGAGGCCGGTGCCCGGATATTCACGGGCGCACCGGTCGAAAGCGTCGAGCGGACCGGAGAAGGCTGGCGCGTGCGCACCCGTGGCGGTTCGGTTGCCGCGCGTGCGCTCCTTGTTGCGACAAACGCCTATCATGGCGGTGCGGATGGTATCGCCCAACCGGCCTTTGTGCCGATTCACTATTTTCAGGTGGCGACCGCGCCCATGAAGGAGACGAGTGCCGACGCCGTTTTGCCCGGCCTCGAGGGATGCTGGGATACCGCGTCGGTCATGTCTTCATTCAGGCGGGACGCGGCCGGACGGATGCTGTTCGGCGCCTTCGGGTCGCTCGATGGTGTCGGTGAACGCATCCATCGCGACTGGGCCCGGGCCAGGATGCTGCAGGTGTTTCCACATCTTTCGGACTTGCCCATCCAATATGCCTGGCATGGCCGCATCGCCATGACCTCCGACCATCTGCCAAAAATTATACGGTTCGGACCGAGTGCCTATTCGGTCTTCGGTTATTCCGGCCGTGGCATAGCACCGGGAACGCTTTTCGGAACAAGGCTTGCAACCGCCATCGCATCGGGAAGTGAGGATGAGCTTCCGGTGCCGCCCTGCGAGCACCATTCCGAAGCGGGAGCCGCTTTGAAAGCCGCTTTTTACGAGAACGGCGCGCGTCTTGCGCATTTGCTGAGGTTCTAGAGCAAGCCTGGGCTAGACGATGGCCTGAAAAACAATCCCGGAGACGATCGCGCCCGATACTCCGAGTGCCAGATAGCTTGCAAAGACCCCGCGATTGACCAGTGACCAGACAGCCGCCATGGCGGGAATGGAACTGACGGCGCCGGCGACCATGAACGCCATGGCAGCGCCCGCGCCCATGCCCTGATCCATCAGGCCGGCCAGAAGCGGCGGCGCCACATAGCCGTTGAGATAAGCAGGCATTCCGACAACCGCCGCTGTCACGATCGATCCGATGCCGTTCCCGCCGACGGAGGCTGCGATGAGCGAGGCGGGCACATAGGTGACCAGAAGCGCTTCCATCACATAGGCGAACGCCAGCCATTTGACGAGAAACATGCCGTTGGCGACGAATTCGGAGCGGAAGATTTCGCGCCTTTGCGCCTCGTGCCAGAAGGCCCAGCGCGGTTTTCTGTCGTCCGGTTTTGGTCCGCCGCAGCAACTGCTCCCGGGCCGCGGGCGCAGCGGGTTGGAAAAAAGGCCCGCCGCGCATGCCGCCTTTATCGCAAACCCGCCGGCAAGTCCGATGAAGACGGCGGAGGCGGCCTTGCCGACCGCAAAGGGCCATCCAAGGGCGCTCGCGGTTATGACCAGGGTAGGGGGATCGACCAGCGGGGAGGAGAGCCAGAACGCCATGATGGCCGACAGCGGAGCGCCCAGCGCCAGGAGGCCCGCGATGAACGGAATGACCTCGCAGGAGCAGAACGGCGCCAGCCCGCCCACAAGAGCGGCAAAAACGATCATCCGATTTTCGCGTCCCTCGAAAACACGTGTGGCATAGGCTTCCGCGCTCGCGGCCTTGAGCCATGCGATCATGATCACCGCGATCAGGATGTAGGGCAGTGTGCCGGCAAAAGCGCGGGCCGCAAAGTCGATGACCGGCAGCGTGTTCGCCCTGTCGAAGAGGAAGATCAGCACCGGGACGGCAACCACCACGGACCACGGCGATTTCAGCATGCCGAGATTGCGGCCGCCGGCGGCGTGCATCGTTTGTTGAGCGATATCGGTCACGTGCTTTCTCCGCGCAGTTGCATGGAAGGAATTGGAGTCTTTAAAACTATAAATCTAGTTATATAGAAAAGAACGAAAGATCAAGCCTTCTTTTTTGCTCGCCGTAAACCGGTGCGCGGGTGGCCTTTATGTGGCTTGAATGCGTTGTCGGGGCAGGGTTTCGGGTATGCGCATAATGGCGACCAAAGAAAGCGCGGCGACGAAAAGGATCAGGGAAACGTAACGGACAACCGGCCTCCAGGCGGAACGTACCGTCTCCGATAGCGGCATGTGCGGCTCAGTAGCCTCGTCCGCCATGGCGGGTGTTTCCTCCGGATCGCGCCTCAGCCGGAAGCCGACGAACGAGATGACGACACTCAGCAGGAACGGCAAGCGCCAGCCCCATTCCTGCATCTGGCTATCGGTGAGGAGAGCCGCGGCCATGTTATCCCGCTAAAATTCAATCCTTGTTTCATATGTGGACGGCCCCCTTCTCGCAAGGTTCTGGTTTATGATATTCGACTGGATTGCTTGCGCTCATATGTCCGGCCTGTTCGCGCGGCGTTGAATGCCACTGGCCCGGATGGTAGCCCGGTCACGCGCGGTGCAATCCGTCCTGCGGGCCGGCCCGCCGGACAACAAGGTACGGAAGACGGTCAATGGCTAACCCGCTTTATGATGCCCTGTTTGCGCCCCACGAGGGCAACACCGGTGTTTTCCTGCACCTCAAGGACGGCGGCGGGATCGCCTTCGAGGCGTTTTTGCGCATGGCGGCGCGGTTCGCAAACACCATGCGCGATGCCGGGCTGGAGCCGGGCGACCGTCTTGCCGTTCAGGTGGCAAAGTCGCCCGAGGCCTTTGCCGTTTACGCCGCATGCGCGCGCGCCGGAGTCGTCTTCCTGCCTCTCAACACCGCCTATAGGCCGGCGGAAATCGGATATTTCCTGGAGAATTCGGGCGCGAAACTGCTGCTGTGCGATGACGCTGCGGCGGCGGCGCTTGCGCCCGTCGCTGGCGGGAACGGCACATCTTTGATGACACTGAATGCCGACGGCGGCGGAAGCTTCAGCCAGGCGAGCCGGGAAAAAACGGAGGATTTCGAGACCGTCGAGCGCAACGGCGACGACCTTGCGGCCCTGCTTTACACATCAGGCACGACGGGCCGTTCGAAGGGTGCGATGCTGACGCAGGACAATCTCCTGTCGAACGCCCGCACGCTGGTCGACTATTGGCGCTTCACCTCCGACGACGTGTTGCTTCACGCCTTGCCGATCTTTCACACCCACGGCCTCTTCGTTGCGATGAATGTCAGCCTGCTTGCCGGCTGTCAGGTCATCTTCCTGCCTGCCTTCAGCGTCGATGATCTTGTGGCCAACCTGCCGCGGTCCACCGCGATGATGGGCGTGCCGACCTTCTATACACGGCTGCTCGACGATGCGCGCTTCACCGGCGATCTTGCTTCCCACATGCGCCTGTTCGTGTCGGGCAGCGCGCCATTGCTCGCCGAGACGCATGTCGCCTTTCAAGCCCGCACCGGCCACCGTATCCTCGAGCGTTACGGCATGACCGAGACCAATATGAACACCTCCAACCCCTATGACGGCGAGCGCCGGGCCGGAACGGTCGGCTTCCCGCTGCCGGGCGTTGAATTGCGTGTCGCCGAGCCCGACAGCGGCAACACGGTGCCGTCGGGCGAGATCGGTGTGATCGAGGTGCGCGGACCAAACGTCTTTGCCGGTTACTGGCAGATGCCCGAAAAGACGAAAGAGGAGTTTCGTGACGACGGGTATTTCATCACCGGCGACCTCGGCCGGGTCGACGAGGACGGTTACGTCCACATTGTCGGCCGGCAGAAGGATCTGATCATCTCCGGCGGCTACAATATCTACCCCAAGGAAATCGAGCTCCTGCTGGACGAGCAGGACGGGGTGCTCGAATCCGCCGTCATCGGTGTTCCGTATCCCGATTTCGGAGAAGGTGTCGTCGGAGTGATCGTGCTGGAGAAGGGCCGCGAACTGACCTCAAAGGACCTTCTGGCCGCCATCGACGGCAAGATTGCACGCTTTAAAATGCCCAAGGAGCTCGTATTCGTCGACGAACTGCCGCGCAACACCATGGGCAAGGTGCAGAAGAACGTGCTGCGCGACCGCTACGGCGATATCCTGAAGACGTGACTAAATACAGGCACCATCGGGAATCGTGCGGGGCAGGTCGTTCAACTCCTCGATGCTGAAGCCGGCGATTTTCTTGTACTTTTCCGCGTGGGCCGCCAATTCCCCGTGGCTGGCGACATCCTTGATGTTCTCGAACGAGCCGCCGCACCGGTCCTCGATCATCTGCAGCACCGCGTCCGGGCCGCTGCCCCGGTTTGTCAGGATGATATTGCGGGTTGCCGGCAGGACTTCGTCCTCATAGGCCAGAAGCGCCTTCGGCGTTACACCATGGTCGAGCAGGGCGCGTCCGATCTTGCGCGCGTCGACAATCGCCTGGCTGGCGCCGTTCGAGCCGACGGGATAGGTGGCATGCGCCGCATCGCCCATCAGCGTGACGGCGCCATGGGTCCATCGCTCGATCGGATCGCGGTCGACCATGGGATATTCGTAAACGGTCTCGGCGCCGGTGATGAGGGCGGGGACATCGATCCAGTCGAACGACCACTCGGTAAATGCCGGCAGGAAGTCGCCAATATCGGCCTTGCGGTTCCAGTCCTCCTTGTTCCAGACCGCGTCCGGATCGAAGGTCAGTTCGGCGATCCAGTTCATCGTCACAAGGCCCGACTGCGGGTCGGGCTTCGAGATCGGATAGGCGACAAGGCGCCGTGTGGCGCGGCCGATGAGCGCCATCGTCGCTCCGGTCCTGAACGGTCTGGTCTGGCTTGTGGCGCGCTGGTTCAAGGCGCTGCGGCCGAAGATCGGAATTTGCGAGGATCGCTTTGCCGGCGATCTGAACCGGGATGAACGCCTGGCCCTGCTGCGCGCCCTGCGTCTTCTATCCGGCATAAAGACGGATCAGAGCCAAGCGTAAATGCCTTGGAAAATCCGTTCAGGCAGCATTCAGGTACGCTGTGCGACAAAATCCACACAATGGATGGTGGAGCATTGAAGCCCGGTCTTCCTTGCGGCGATCGGGACCCCGTCGCCATCGCCAATCGTCTTCACGGCCCGCCGCTTCGCTGGGGCATGTCACATTGCGGCAGGACCGTGCAGGAGAGCCGGTGTAATCACCGCCCTGATCATGCCGGTGGGGAGACCGGACGCCGACATCGGCGTCCGGTCTTATCTGTCTTGGGGGACGAGGTCAGGGAAGCGGAATGAACTCTTCCGCATCACCGGGCGGGAGCTGGAAACGCCCGTGCGCCCAGTCGCCCTCGGCCCATGCCTCTTTCGCGGCGTCGATTTTCTCTTTTGACGACGCAACAAAGTTCCACCAGATGTGACGCGGACCGCCGAGCGTGTCACCGCCCAAAAGCATGATGCGCGCTCCGCCGTCTCCGGCCTTCACGGTCATGGCATCGCCGGGGCGGAAAACCATCATCTTGCCGCTGTCGAACCTGTCTCCGGCAATGTCGATCGACCCTTCAACCACGTAGATGCCGCGGTCCTCATGGTCGTCCGGCAATGGCAGAACGGCCCCGGCCTGCAGCACGGCATCGGCGTAGAACATGTTGGTGAACGTCTTGACCGGCGCGCGCTCGCCCCAGGCATTGCCAAGGATAAGGCGCACAGTCTTGCCGCTGCCTTCCAGCACGGGCAATTGCTCCTTGCCGTGGTGTTCGAATGCCGCATCGCTCTCTTCGGCCTCGTCCGGCAGGGCAACCCAGGTCTGTATGCCGAACAGGCTGCTGGGCGACCGGCGCGTCTCGGCGCTTGTCCGCTCCGAGTGGGTGATGCCGTTGCCGGCGATCATCCAGTTGACTTCGCCCGGATAGATCATCTGATCGGTTCCGAGCGAGTCGCGATGATGAAACTCGCCCCGGTAGAGATAGGTGACGGTGGCAAGGCCGATATGCGGATGCGGGCGCACGTCTATTCCCTGACCGGTCAGGAATTCAGCCGGTCCGGCCTGATCGAAGAAGATGAACGGCCCGACCATCTGCCGCTTCGGAGCAGGCAGGGCGCGTCGCACCTCGAAGCCGCCAAGGTCACGGGCACGTGGAACGATGATGGTTTCAATACTGTCGACATCGCCTGCTTGCGGGCACTGCGGTTCAAGCGCGGGGTTCCAGCTCATGATCAATCTCCTCCTTTCGGATCAATATGAGCGCTCACCGCGGGCGATCAACGCCCGGGCGGGTGACGCACCGTCAACAGGATGCCGGGACCGCAAAAGCCGGCGGAGGGGCTTTATATCCGTGCCCTCCCGCCGTGATCGAAGGAGTCAGAGCTGGAACTGATAGGATGCCGGCACGTAGCGGAAGCCGTTGCCCTGCGCCTCGACATAGCCAAGAGCAGGGAAAGGCATATGGTAACCGACGAATGGAATCTTGTCCGACGCCAGCATGCCCAGCACCTTGCGCCGCTGCGCTGCGGCTGCCTCCTTGTCCATGTCGAACAGGACCTCCCAGTCCGGGTGGGCCAGCGACCAGACATAGTGATTTGCCAGGTCTGCGGTCAGCATCAGGCCGCTGCCATTGCTTTCGATCATGAATACGAGGTGTCCGGGCGTATGCCCGAAGGCCTCCATCGCGGTAATGCCGGGCGCAACGGCGTCGCCGCCCTTGATGAAGGTTATCTTCTCTGCAAGCGGCTTGACATTCGTTGTTACGAGCGGTCCGGCGCCGCCTTCCGCGCCCTCCGTCGTCCAGAAATTGTATTCCGCTTCGCCTGTTACATAGCGCGCATTGGGAAATGCGGGACCGTCACCGGCCAGAAGGCCGCCGATGTGATCGGGATGCATATGGGTAATGACGACGATGTCGATCTGGTCCGGCGTGTAACCGGCGCTGCCAAGGGCGCCCGCTATATCGCCGCCATTGCCGCCGAGGCCCGTGTCAAAGAGGATCAGCCCATTGCCGGTATTGACGACGGTCGGGGTGAAGAAGAACCGGGTTTTGTCGGTCGGGATAAAATTGTCGGACGACACTTTTTTGAACTCGTTCGCGGACACGTTGAGCCCGAAGATGCTTTGCGGGTTGTCGCGGGTGACCGAGGCGTCGAGCAGCGTATTGACCTCGTATTCGCCGACCTTGAACCGGGCGAACGGCGCTTGGCCGCCTGTCTGCATGGGCGCGGCCGCATGAGCGGAACCGGCACCTGCAAGGCTCGCGGCAAGAGGCAGTGCGGCACCGCCGATGAGGGCGGAACGTCGCGTAACGGTGACTTCGGACATGGTGTTCCCTTTCTAGGTAGTCTTGTAATGGTCGCCCGGGGCATCCAAATGGGCAGGTAGCGCGGCCTTGCCCTGCGGCAAGGGCATGGGCCGCACGCTTTGCCGAGAGGTAGGCACAATGATCACAAGACGAAGTCTGCTTGGTGCCGGTATCATGTCCGCCGCGACCGCATTCCCGTTTCAAGGAAACGCCGCCATGCAGGGGTCTGCCCGGGACAACGGATATTTCTTCCCCGAGGAATCGCACGCTCATCTGCGCACGTTCATGCAGTGGCCGTCCAACCGAACGGTGCATTAGCGCACACGGGTCGCCGCGCCCGATTTTGTTGCGTCCTACGTCAATTATTATGTCTGCAACGGCGCGGTGATCGGCGCGCGGTTCGGCGATGCCGAGACCGACAGCGAGGCCCGGAGCGTTCTCAGCCAGTTCTATCCGGACAGGGAAGTCGTCCTGCTCGATATCGATCCGATCGGCGAAACGGGCGGCGGCGTGCACTGCGCCACCCAGCAGCCGCCGCGGGTTTAACCCGGATCCTCTCTAATCGCTCTAATAGAGCGCCAGCCTGCCTGTCAGCATGTCGATGTCCTCGTCCTGCGCTGGACCGATGCCGAGGCATGTGACGGTGCCCTCGGCAAGCACGGTCTTTCCGGCATCCTCTATGAGCTCCGCCGGCAGGCCACGATCGGCAGCCAGCGAGAAAAGCTCCCGCAGCACGTCAGCCGTTGCCGCGGCGAGCACGATTTTCGGCATGCCCTCTTCGATCCATTCCTGCCGGTCGGGCGTAGCGGTTTCCAAAAAGGCGGCAACGGATGCATGCGCAACCTGGGCGGCAAGCTTTCCGGGCGGCAGGTCAATTGCCCTGTTGACCACGATGACTTGTTTTATGAACGCTTTCCGGGTGAAGTCGGGTTTTTGATGCCGCAGGGAAAGGAAACCGGAACCATGCTTACTCTCCTTGGCCGTCGCAGTTCCTCCAACGTGCAGAAGGTGGCCTGGCTGCTGGCCGAACTCGGCGTGGACCATCGTCACATCGAACTTGGCGGCGCGTTTGGCGGCCTCGACACACCTGAGTTTCGCATGATGAACCCGCACGGAAAAGTCCCGGTGCTGAAAGATGGCGATCTCGTTGTCTGGGAGTCTCATGCAATCCTGCGATATCTCGCATCCGCTTACGGCTCCGGGCGCTTCTGGAGCGAAGACCCGGGCGAACGATCGCAGGCTGACCGGTGGATGGACTGGTCGCAGACCGTCCTGCAGCCGGATTTTGTTTCCGGCGTGTTCTGGGGCTTTTACCGCACGCCTGAAGATCAGCGCGACTGGACCGCGATCAACGGCGCGGTCGATCGCTGTTCAACGCATTTCCGGCTGATTGACGCAATGATCGAGGGCAAGGACTGGTTGTTTGGAGACGAACCGACTCTTGCCGATATCGTCATCGCAACGCACCTTTACCGCTATTTCGAGCTGGACATTGAACGATCCGAATTGCCGCACGTGGTGAAATGGTATGAACGGCTTCAAGCGCGCGACACCTATCGTCAGCACGTCATGGTGCCGTTTGACGACCTTTACGGCCGGCTGACTTTTTAGAGCCAAATCTTGAAAATGGCTGCGAAAATCACCACCTAAGGCTCCTGCGGACGACCGCATGCTTCCCGTAATTACTGATAAGGACGACCTTGTCGACTGTATAGGAGACAGGCATGTCCTGGATATTGTTGTTGCTCGCCGGCCTTCTCGAAGTCGGGTGGGCGGTTGGCCTGAAATTCACCAACGGTTTCCGCCTGCCGCTTCCGACCGTTCTGACGGTTTCGGCCATGGCCGCCAGTATCTTCCTTCTCGGCCTTTCGCTCAAGTACCTGCCGCTCGGCACCGCTTATCCGATCTGGACCGGTATCGGCGCGGTCGGAACGGTCGCCGTGGGTATTGTTCTCTTCGGGGAACCCGTTACGGCAATTCGCCTGGCCTGTGTCGGTTTGATCGTGCTGGGTATCGCAGGTCTGAAATTGGCGGCCTGACAAAAATCGCACCGGGCGCCGTTGCCGGCGCCCGGTGCGGCGGTTTCCAGGTCATCTTTAGGAAAATGTCTCTAAGGACCGCTGTTCGCTCCGCTGATCGCGCCGCACGACCCGTTCGATCTGGCGACCCTGTCGCTTCTCGATTCGCTGACGCCACCGGTCTGGGAGGAGGGCGGCGATTCGCGCTTCCTGCTCGGTACGGACGATCAGGGCCGTGGGATACTTTCGACCATCCTCTACGGGTCGCGCATATCGCTCGCGGTTGGATTTGCCTCCGTCATACTGGCCGCTGTCCTCGGCATTTCCCTTGGCCTGCTCGCCGGCTATGTGGGCGGGAGGACGGATTCCATCATCATGCGCATCGCCGATGTGCAGTTGACGTTCCCGGCAATCCTGATCGCTCTGCTCATAGACGGTTCCGTGCGCGGCGTACTCGGCGGCGTGGACCGCGAACAATCCGCCTTCTATGTGCTTGTTGTGTCGATCGGCCTGTCGTTCTGGGTTCAATATGCGCGCACGGTACGCTCCTCCACACTCGTCGAAAAGAACAAGGAATATGTGCAGGCGGCGCGGCTGATCGGCCTCCATCCGATCAAGATCATGGCCCGCCACGTGTTGCCGAATGTGATGGGGCCTGTTCTGGTGATCGCGACGATCAATCTGGCGCTGGCAATCATTACCGAGGCGACCCTGTCTTTCCTCGGTGTCGGCATTCCGCCGACCCAGCCTTCGCTCGGAACCATGATCCGCATCGGCAATGATTTCCTGTTCTCGGGCGAGTGGTGGATCACCATATTCCCGGGTATCACGCTCGCCGTGCTGGTCCTTGCCGTCAACCTTCTGGGCGACTGGCTGCGCGACGCGCTGAACCCGCGATTGAGGTGAAAACGCCGGCGATGCCATCCGAACCGGATTTGCTTTAAACCGCATGCGGTTTTAACCGATCGAAATCCCGTCCCGTTTGCTTTCATCGTCGGGCTCGACGTGGATCGTGACGTTTGCGCCCGGAATGGCGTTTTGCAGGGCGTCCTCGACGCGGTTGCAGATTGCGTGCGAGTCGGCAACGCTCATACTGCCGTCGACCACGAGATGAAACTCGATGAACGAGACATGGCCGGACCCGCGTGTCTTGATATCGTGGACTTCGATCGCCCCGGACGCGCTTTTCAGGATCGTCCGGCGGATGCGTTCCGTTTCCTCATCATTCAATGCGCCGTCCATCAGCCCGTCGACGGATGATGTGATGACCCGCCAGCCTTCGAACAGCACGTTGATCCCGACAGCGATTGCGATGAGCGAATCGAGAAAGATCCAGCCCGTCGCCAGCACCAGGACAAGTCCGATGATGACCCCCGCCGATGTGACGACGTCGACAAGAATGTGGCGCCCGTCGGCGGCAAGGGCGGGCGAGCGTGATTTGCGCCCCTCGGAAATCAACAGCCATGCCCACAGCGCGTTGATGCCGGCAGCGACCGCGTTGACCGCGATACCCGCCAGCGGCATGTCCAGATGGTGCGGATGGAGGAGCGCGGAAACGGCTTCCGAAAAGATCAGTATCGCCGCCAGCACAATCAGCACGCCCGCGACGACGGCGGAGAAATACTCGGCCTTGTAGTGCCCGAAAGGATGGCCCTTGTCGGCCGGCCGGTGACTGATGCGGATGGCGACCCAGGCCGTAAGGGCGGTCACGACATTGATCACCGACTCCACGGCGTCGGAATAAAGGGCGACCGATCCGGTGATCCACCATGCCGCTGTCTTGAGGCCGAGAACGGCACAGGCAACGACTATGGACCAGCCGGCAAGACGGGCAATCGTTTTCTTGGCGCTCATCGCGACCCTTCATGCCTGCGGAGGGCAGTCTCACTGTCGGTCTGTCACACTTGATGCGACACGTGCAACCGCGAATGCATGACCCCTGTCAGAATTTTGTAGACAAGTGTCACCGGCGGTTAAGGATCGGACACTGTTTTCCGCAACCGGATTGCACCTGCTATTCCCCGCGGGGTCCGTGAAGGTATCCGGGAGCGGCTCCGAATGGCGTGGCGGCTTTCAAGGATATCATCGCGCCGGCGGCCTCACCGGTGGTCAGCAATTTCAAGAAAGCCGGCGCTGTCGTCATCGGGCGCACCAACACGCCCGGGTTCTCGTTTCGCTCTAACCTACGATCCGGCAAGCGCTCTGACCTCCGTGTTGCGCCACGTCGTTCTGATCAAAATCAGCGCCAGAACAGCAGCCGCTGCGCAGAAATAGAACGGAACGTTGATATCGATCGCCATGAGCAGCCCACCCATGAGTGACAGGACGCCCGCGGCGAACGTGAACGCCGCCGTCGTTATGCCCATCACCAGTTCGTTGATAATCGGAAAGACGAGCCCTTGTCCGATGAGGTCGACGAAGACTAAGGCGAGCAGTGCGAATTTGGCGATCGGGTTCACGGCAGTTCCTTGTGAATTCTGATTTCGGTTACCCCGGACCGAAAACCACATTAGCCGTCGTGACCTCCCGTGACCAATCCCGCAATGCCCGAATTGTTTAAGGCTGTAAGCAAGTTTGATCCGATGAGCGAAGCGAAACCATACCAGTGCCTCTTTTACGCGCCACGCTCCACGTCAAGGGTTACGCTGAAAAACCCGGGTAGTTTGGGAGTGACACGGTGGCAAATGGAAGCGAGCTGGCGCTGATACTGGAAGGCGGTAAGACCGCCCATGTCGAGCACAAGAAGGATTTGCGCGAGCAGATTGGGCGTATCGGACTTTTCGAGATGTCGGCGCTCGCCGCGCCGGCCCTTGCGGGCGCTCTGGGTTTGACCTGCGCTGTGGTGTTTTACGCCTCCGGAACCTCCGGCGCTGCGCTGGCGGAATTCGCCGCCGTCCTCACATGGTTCTTCATCGCTGTCCTGCTGAGCGTCATGGTGCCTGGCTTGTCCTGGCTGCGTCACTACACGCGCGCGCTTTCACTGTTTGAGCGGAAGCTGGACTTCGAGGAGCCCTTTGTCCACGGCAATGCCAAAACGAGGCTGCTGACCCATGCCGGCCAGCTTTGTGTCGCCGCCGCCGTGTGCGCGATTGTTTTCTCCTACGGCGCTCTGGCTGCCGGCGGGCTTGCATTTCTTGATTTAATGCGCTGATTTTTCAGCCTTCTCCGATCCTCCGGCTCGTTGCGGTTTTGCGCGATGGCGAAGCTTTGGGTATGTTGCTGATGGACGTTGCCGAGTCTGCATCTGTTGACCCGGGCAATGAAGGGGCACCTGCTGAAAGCACCGGGGGACAAACCAGTTGCGCAAAGCCTATCCGCCTATTGAGCCTTACAATTCCGGCATGCTCGATGTCGACAACGGGCACGAGATTTATTGGGAACTCTGCGGCAACCCGGCCGGCAAGCCAGCGGTCTTCCTTCACGGCGGACCGGGTGCCGGTTGCACCGAGGACCATCGCCGTCTTTTCGACCCGGACCGTTACAGGGTCCTTCTGTTCGACCAGCGAGGGTGCGGACGCTCAACGCCCCATGCGAGCCTCGATTCCAACACGACCTGGCATGTGGTCGACGATATCGAATCCCTGCGCATGAAATTCGATGTGGACCGATGGCTTGTATTGGGCGGATCATGGGGCAGCACCCTGGCGCTCGCCTATGCGCAGACCTATCCGGAGCGTGTGTCCGAACTCGTGCTTCGAGGCATATTTACGGCCCGAAGGTCCGAATTGCTTTGGCTCTATCAGGACGGTGCCTCCTGGCTCTTCCCCGACAAGTGGCAATCCTTCGTGGAGCCGATCCCCGACGAGGAGCGCGGCGACCTGATTGCCGCCTACCACAAACGGTTGACGGGCAATGATGAAGAGGAGCGTCTCCGCGCCGCGCGCGCCTGGAGCCTTTGGGAAGGCGAGACGGTTCGTCTCATGCCCGACAAGAAGCTCAGCGAGCTGCACTCGACCGACGAGTTCGCACTGGCGATCGCGCGCATCGAAAACCACTATTTCATCAACAAGGGTTTCTTCAAGGACGCGCAGATCCTTCGGGATACGCACAGGATAAGACATATCCCGGGCGTTATCATTCATGGCCGTTATGATGTCATAACGCCGATGAGGACCGCCTGGGACCTGCACCGCGCCTGGCCGGAGGCAGACTTTCAACTGGTCGATGGGGCAGGGCATGCCTTCAATGAACCGGGCATTCTGCACCAGACCATACTGGCCACGGACCGTTTTGCCGACCAGACGACCTGAAGCGGGCGCCTTCGCGCTTCAGGTCGTCGTCGGCGCTGCCCCGCCAAAAAGGTTCAGTGCCGCATATTGCAACAGCATGATGGTCTTGCCGTCCTGAATGCGCTCGTCGGCGATCATGGCGTAAGCGCTGTCGAAATCCACTTCCATCACCTCGATGTCCTCGCCTTCGGTCGCAAGGTCGCCGCCATCTGAGACCCGGTCGCCCGGTTCATAAGGCGCCACGGAACAATGGTTCTTTTGCGCCACCGCACCCGGGCTGACAAACGCTGCGTCCGTTGAAAAAAGCGGCGCTGTTGTAAAGATGATCTTCTGCGCGCTCGGCGAAGCCGGCAACGATCGCCAGGTCGTGTTCAGTGGCGAGCGCGGACAGACGGTCAAGCGCCCCGTCGCCGGGCGCTAGTGAAGTCGCACGCATCCGGTTTTCTGCGCCATATCCGCCAAGCGCTAACTCCGGCGCGATCAAAAGCCAGGCGCCGCGCTGCGCTACCTCGCCTGCCGCGCGTTCGATGCGTTCCAGATTGGCGGCGACATCGCCGGCAACCGCGCTCATCTGCAAAAGGGCAAGGTGCATGGTATGATTTACCTACTTGTCCGACCCCATGGCGCCGAGCAGCCGCCGGATATCACCGAACCTGGCGATTAGCCCGAACACGATGGCGGCAATCAGCACAAAGACGACGGAAGCGGCGGCCATGGTCGGGGTGTAGCCATAGCGCAGCGCATTGAAGACCTTGATCGGCAGCGTCTCGACCGTGAACCCCACGGTCATGTAGGCGACAATGTACTCGTTCAGCGACAAAACGAATGCGAACGCATAGCCAGAAATCATGTAAGGCACGATGAGCGGCAGGATCACCGTACGCACGACAGTGCCGTCGTCGGCGCCCATGGTCGCTGCGGCTTCGACCAGCGACCGGTCAATCGTCGAAAAACCAAGCGAGATGGTCACCAGCGGCAGCGTTACAAAGAAGATGCCATGGCTGATCACTGCCGTTACCGGCTGTCCGTAAAGACCGGCGGCAACCCAGAAGCTCAAAAAGCCGAGCGCGGTGATCACCGGCGGCAGGATGAAGGGGGCGAGGCCAAGAATGCGAATCCAGTTGGCCCAGGATGCGATCCGCCGCCACAGGAAGTAGGCCAGTGGAAACGCGATTGCGACTGCGATTGCTGCGGCAAAGGCCGCCAGCAGGACGGAGACGATCAACGCCCCGCGCCAGCCCGGATCTGTGAACAGTTCGCCATACCAGGCGAGCGAAAAGCCTTGCGGCGGGAATGTCAGCGATCTCTGTTCGTTCACCGAAACACCCGCAACCACGATCAGGGGCAGCGCCAGAAACAGGGCAATTGCGGCCATGAAGGCCCGCTGAAGCCAAACTGCGGTCATGTGGTCTCCCTGCGCGCGCCGACCAAAACGGTGAGCGCGACAAGCGACAGCGAGATCAGCACCAGGAACACCGCCATCGCTGCGGCAAACGGCATGTTGGACTGAAGGATCGCCTGGTCGGTGATCAGAACAGAAAGGGTCCAGTGGCGCGGGCGGCCGAGGAGCTGTGGCAACAGATAGGAGCCAAGTGCAAAAACGAACACCATGATCAACGTCGCCACAATCGTGTTGCGCAAGGCCGGCACCACGACATTGAAGAATGCCCGTAAAGGTGAAGATCCGAGCGTACGCGCCGCTTCCATCAATGTCGGATCGAGCCGGATAATCGCTGGATAGAGGATCAGGACCGTGTAGGGCAACGCCTGGTAGACCATGCCGGTGAGAACGGCGCCGAAGCCAGGCAGCAGCGCGCGGGGCTCGCTCATCAGCCCGATAGCGACGAAGAAGTTTGTGATGCCGGCCGTGCGCGACAAAAGCGTCGACCAGGCAAAGCCGATGATCACTTCGGACAGCGACAGGACCGATAGCATTGCGACCAGCCAGATCGTCTGCACGCGGCGCGAAGCGCGGGCCAGACAAAAGGTGAAGGGGACCGATATCGCTACACAGACGATCGCGACAGTGATCGCCAGCATCAGCGAGAAGCTCAACACGCCGCCAAAGAAGGGGGACAGGAAGCGGGTATAATTGTCAAAAACGAAGTCAGGCGAATAGAATCCGGCCGGATCACGCTGGAAGAAGCTGACCGCAATCATGATGGAGAACGGGACCACGAAGAACACGGTCAGCATCAAGGCCGGAAAGGCAATCGGCGCATAATGAGCCAGCGCTTTTGGCGGTTCGCGCCTCAATGTGCCAACACCACGCAGGCTTCGGGTGGAAACACCACGCCGACATCATCGCCCTGATGCACCGCAACGCGATCGCGCGGGGTGGAAACAGCAACGATCGTCGTCCCGGCGACGTCCACAAAGGTTTCAACGGTGCCTCCCAGATCGCGGACGAAACCGACCTTGCCCGTCAGTCCCTCGCCAGCTTGGTGCAAATGCACGTCTTCGGGGCGCACTGACAGTTTGCCCGCCGCAAGGCCGGCGGGCGGGTGAAGGCCCGCAACCGGCGCGCCGAGCACCGTGATGCGGCCTGCACCATCGGTTTCAAAATCGAGCAGATTGGTTGAGCCGATGAAGTCGGCAACGAACGCGTCGGCGGGCTTGCGGTAGATTTCGACGGGTGCGGCCGCCTGCCTGATACGGGCCTGCCCCATGACAACGACCAAGTCGGCCATGGTCATCGCCTCGCGCTGGTCATGGGTAACGACGATTGTTGTGATGCCCAACTTTTGCTGAAGCTGGCGCAACTCCACCTGCATGGCTTCGCGCAGCTTTGCGTCGAGCGCCGACAGCGGCTCGTCGAGCAGGAACAGTTTCGGTGACAGTGCGAGCGCCCGGGCAATCGCCACACGCTGACGCTGCCCGCCCGAAAGCTGGTTGATCGCGCGATCGGCGACGCCCGGCAACCGGATCAACTCGAGCAGTTCCTCGACACGGTCGGTTCGGTGCGCCGGCTCAACGCCGCGTATCCGTAGAGGATAGGCGATGTTTTCGCCAACAGTCAGATGCGGGAACAGCGCGAGCGACTGGAACACCATGCCCAAACCACGCTTGTGGGTCGGCACATGGGTCATGTCCTGCCCGCCGACCACGATCGACCCTTCGGTTGGCTCCTCGAGTCCGGCAACCATGCGCAGCAATGTGGTCTTGCCACAGCCTGAAGGCCCCAGAAGACACACGAAGCTGCCGTCCGGCACGGACAGATCGATTGCATCGACCGCAGTGAAACCGCCGAACCGCTTGGTAACCCCCTTTATCTGAAGTCCCGACATCGGGCGTCCTTTCCGGTGGCGGCCCGCTGCCCACTCCGTGCCGTGTGCATGGGTGGGTTCAGCGCTTTTTTCCGATCCGGCCGTCAGCCGACGATCAGTTCAGTCCACTTCTGGTTCAGCCAGTCGCCCTTTTCCATGTACAGATCGTAACGGGGGATGACCGGATCGATCTCGGAGGCGACCGCGGCAAACTCTTCGTCTGTCAGGTCGAGCACGCCGCGGTCGAGCGTCGGTGCTGTGCCGACCTTGCGCGACAGCAAACCTTGGGTTTCGGGCGTGCTCATGAAGTCGATGAAGACATGGGCCTCGTCCACCTTGTCGGAGGCGCGCGACAGGCACCAGTTGCCTGAGTCCAGAATGCCGCCTTCCTTCGGGAAGGTCGAACGCACCGGATGGCCGTCTGCAGCGGCCAGGCCTGTCACGTCGTGATAATACTGCCCCATCGGGATCTCGCCCGATTTCAAAGACTGTTCGAACTGCGCTTCGTCGCGATACCACAGCCGGACATTCGGCTTGACCTCGGCGAGTTTTTCGAACGCCGCCAGTTGGCCTTCCCCGGTATCGAGTGCATCAGTGCCGCCCATGTGTGTTTTGGCGGTCACTTCGAGCAGGAACGAGTTTGACACCAGCGCCAGAAGGCCGAGCCGGTCCGCATTGGCCGGGTCCCACAGCGCCGCCCAACTGTCGGGCGCTTCAGGAAAAGCATCCGTGTTGGAAACGAGCGTGATGTACCAGGCCACCGCGCCGACACCGGCTACGCGGTCATCGGGATAGTTTGCAACGAAGGCCGGGATCAGATCGTCGAAGTTTGAAATCCGCGAAGGATCAAGCGGTGTCCACAGTTCGGTGGTCATGCCGCGCAGCGTTGGCGTCTGCGCCATCATGGAGACGTCCGCTGGCGCCCGGCCGGCTCGGGCTGCTTGTTCGAGCTGAACAAGCCAGGCTTCACCTGTCGGTTCGGCAACCGATTCAACGACAATGCCGGTTTGTTCGGTGAAAACCGGGAAGATGTTGGCGTCAAACGAATCTTTGAAGTAGCCGCCATAAACGCCAACCTTCAAAGAGCGGTCCTGCGCGCGCACGATGGATGGCATCGCAAGCATGCCTGCGGTTGCGGCTGTCCCTGCGAGCATCGTCCGGCGATTGATGGCCTTCTTGGTCAAAAAACTCATATGTCTGTTCCTTTGTTTTGCAGCGCACCGGCGCTGCATCCGCTGCGCCCTATGTTTTCCCGCCTTTCCCGATAGCCGGGCTGAACACCATCAGGCTCAGTATCTCAAACAGCACCTGCGCGCCCGCATGAGCCGTGTTGGTTGTCGCATCATATTGCGGAGCAACCTCGACCATATCGCCGCCAACCAGGTTCACGCCCTTCAAGGCACGCAGCAACTCAAGCACCTCGCGCGTGGTCAGGCCGCCCACCTCCGGCGTTCCCGTTCCGGGCGCAAACGCCGGATCGATGCTGTCTATGTCAAATGACAGATAGACCGGACCGTCACCGACGATGGCACGTGCCTTGGCGGCGATCGCTGTCATACCCATGTGCGGTACGTCCTCGGCATGGATCACCGTCATGCCGCTTTCCGCCGAGAACTCCCAAAGATACTCGGCCGAACCGCGGATGCCAATCTGGATGGTCCGTTCGGGATCGACAACGCCGTCAAGCACCGCATTGCGGAACGGACCGCCATGATGGAACTTTGTGCCGTCGAACGCCCCGCCGGTGTCACAATGAGCATCGATGTGGATTAACCCGACGGGTCCCTCGCGGCCAACCGCTTTCAGGATCGGATGGCTGATCGAGTGATCTCCACCCACGGCGAGCGGCGTGACACCATGGTCCATCAAGACGTTGAAATAAAGTTCGATGTCATCATGGCTTTGTTCAAGCCGGTAACGGCTGGAAAACAGCACATCGCCCAGGTCGGCGACGGCCAGTTCGTGGACCGGTGCGGTTTCCAGCACATGATTGTAAGGTCCGATGCGCTCGATGGTACGCACCGCCCGCGGCCCGAACCGTGAGCCATTGCGGTTGGTGACACCCAGATCCATTGGCACGCCAACCAAGCCGACATCAAGCTCGGCAAGATCGGGTGCAGTCATATCAAGCGGTTGGTAGGGGGCGTCAAGCAAAGTCGGAAGCCCCGCATAGGGCGCCATGCGCGTGCCGGATTCATAGAAAATCCTGTCTGCGACGGCTCGGAACTTCGGATCGAACAGCTCCCCACCATGGCTTGCACCATATTTATTGCGCAGCGCTTCAAGTTTGTTTTTGTCCATGACCCTTTACATCGCCTGGCCGCCAATTCCTGTTTCCGGCACTCGTCATCAACAGATCGTTGCAATCCCGACTTGAAAAATCAATTGATATTGTTGAAGGACTTTCTGTGAGAAAAATTCAAGTGTAAGGACTTATGCGGCGTCAACTTCCCCCGCTCAACCCGTTGCGTGCGTTCGAGGCCGCCGCCCGCAACCGTTCTTTGTCCAAGGCTGCTGATGAGCTGTCGGTGACCCACGGGGCGGTGAGCCATCAGGTCAAGGCGCTCGAAGCGTCCATGGGCGTGGCACTGTTCCGCCGTGACGGCCGCCAGCTTGCTCTCACTGAACATGGTGCCGAACTGCTGCCGGCGGTGACATCCGCCTTCGACACCATTGCGGCGGCTACCGCGCGCATGACGCGGCCCACCACATCTGGGAGGCTCTCGATTGCTTGCGTCCCAGCTCTGATGAGCTTCTGGCTTATCCCGCGGCTGACCGGTTTCACCGCGCGCTTTCCGGAGGTCAGGCTGACGCTCAGAGCAAGCAATGACCAGGCGGCCATCCACGATCCGTCAATTGATGTGGCAATCCTGTACGGGGACGGCAATTGGCCCGATTGCTGGGCCACCTTGTGGACGCGCTTCAACCTTTTCCCGGTTCTGAGTCCGCCGGCAATCAACGCCCACCCGCTGCGTTCAGTGCGCGACATCGGCAAGCATCGCATCTTGCATGCCGATGACGATGGCCAGGAATGGCGCAACTGGCTGACAGCCGCCGACGCGCTCGACCTTGAGCAAGGCAGACATGATTTCATGGGTGACGCGCGCATGGCGACCGAAGCGGCGCTTGCCGGGCACGGGGTGGCGCTCGGCGACAGCCTGACAGCGGCAAACCTGCTACGCACCGGACAGCTAGTGGCACCTCTCAATCTGACCGTGCCTGCCCGCCATGCATTCTTTGTTGCCTGCCGGTCTGATTTGCGGGCTGCGCCGATTGTTGACGTCTTCATCAACTGGCTGTTCGGTCAACTTGACGAGGACGGGGCGCGGGTCGAACCGCAACACACCGCTCGTCGCGCCTTGCTCAAGAGCCCTCATTCAAGAACCGGCAGCATCAGGGCCAAGCCCGCCAAGGGAAAGACTCGTAAGCGCGCATGACCTCTACGCCACAGGAAGACAAAATGATCGAGCCGAACTTCAGCCCGCTAGTGCAGATGATGGCGCCGCCACCTGTTCCTGCGGTCAAAGAATGGGCTGAAGCTTATCAGGGTGCCCATGGTCCGTTGACCGATCTGTCGCAAGCCGTTCCAGGCTATCCACCCCATCCCGACATTCTGCGCTGGCTGGCTGAACAGGCTGCCAGCCCCGATATGGCTGGTTATGGCGATATTGAGGGCGAGCCCGAGTTGCGCGCTGCCTATGCGGCGGAGGTCAGCGCTGTCTACGGCGCTGCCGTGTCACCGGCTGAGACGCACATCACCGCCGGCTGCAATCAGGCATTTGTTGCCGCCATCCTCGCAATCGCTGCACCGGGTGACACCGTACTGCTGAGCAACCCTTGTTATTTCAACCATCAGACAAGCCTGGAGATGTTTGGCATCGAGGTGGCGCACTTTGCGTGCGATCCAGCGGACGGTTTCGTGCCCGACCCCGAAACCATTATAGCTGCGATCACACCGCGGACGCGCGCGCTGGCGCTTGTCACGCCCAATAATCCGACCGGAGCGGTCTACCCGCCGGCCGTGCTCGAAGCAGTGTTTGAACTATGCGCTGAAAACGGTATCTGGCTGATCCTCGATGAGACCTATCGCGACTTCCTCCCCGAAGATTGCGGTGCGCCGCATGACCTGCTGACCCGCAAGAACTGGCAGAAGACCCTGATCGGCCTCTACAGCTTTTCGAAAAGCTTTTGCATTCCCGGACACCGGCTTGGCGCGATCATTGCCGGAGATGAAGCCATCGCCCAGATATCCAAGGTCATGGACAATCTACAGATCTGTGCACCCCGTGTGCCACAGATCGCGATCGCCCGCGCGCTGCCCGCGCTTGAAGACTGGCGGCTCACCAACCGCAGGGAAGTCGCACGGCGCACTGTCGCCTTGAAATCGGCGATGGCACAAGCACCGGGATTTCACATCGACGCCGTTGGTGCTTACTTCGCCTTTGTAAGGCACCCGTTTGGAACACTTTCATCCGTCGAGGCGGCGCGCCTGCTCGCCGAACATTACGGCGTGGTGACGATCCCTGGCGCATTTTTCGGCGACGGCCTCGATGCCTATCTGCGGATTGCGTTTACCAATGCGGACGTGCCGGGGATCAGCGCTCTGAGCACGCGCCTGTCGGGCATAGGGATCAGTCAACGAAGTTGCCCGTGACTTCTTTGAGACACGTGATCCTCCTTAACCGAGATGACCCCTCGATGCTCTAAACACCTGGAGACAGGGTCTGAAACTGGAATGGAGGATTACAGCTCCCGCAATCGTCCACCGTGTTGTTCAAACAAGTGACAGGCCGATGTTTTGAAACTCAATTCGATCACATCGTTGGTGCGCGCGATGTTGACACGAGTGTGGATCGGGCTCTGACGGCGAGCATGATGTCTTGCTATCAAACTGCGACGTGCTGTAACCATGTTGTGATTAGTGTGTGGTGCTGTTGAGCTTCAGTTGATCATCGAACACACATGGCTGCCTTGCGGTCCCATTCGCCGGTCAAATGGCAATGTCCTCGGCGTTAGCTCCGAACCCATTTGGTGGACATTGAAACCATTCAAGACCCTTTTGCCGGCGCCAGTTGCTGAGCGTTGAATCGCCGTCGAGGACGACCCTCATGGCCATGAGGGCGACCTGTACCGCCTCTTTGCGCACATTGTCGCCCGGAAACTTGGCCCGGCCGCGTGACAATTCCTCCCTGATCTCGGAAAACAGGAGGTCGATGTCCATATCGTGACCCTCAGCGCTGCCCGTCATTTCCAGTCTCCCGCACGTGGTCCGAGCGTCTGCCCGGGTGGCGTCGCGGCGCTATGACGATAAGTGTATGAACTGAAATCGCCATTGAGATCAAAGGTCTGGATTGTGCCGTCGGTTGGTTTTCCCCTGAGTTATCCACTGTGGAATAGTCCGACTCGACATGATCGGCGATTGCCGCCATCATGAATGCGTTGGGTCCGGACAATTCCCGACAGCCAATTGGGAGACAGTTGATCGGATCGCCCAACATCCTGTGATCGAACCGGGCAGGAACGTCTTTGACGCCCCGGCCGGTGTCCGAGAGGCAACACAGGGCGCTGTGAAAAGCGTATGCATGTGCAATGACAGCAAGCAGTCGGTGGATTTCGGTCCCGAGGCTGCACGGGTCGAGGGCTTCATCTGATGGAGTGTTTGGCCACGGCGAACGAGGCAATCGAAGCAGAGTTCGCGAGAGGCCTAACGGTCAACGCGGAAGACTGGATTTGGTTACCACGTTTGAACAGGGGGGCGCTGGCTATGCCAGCGTCTTTCCTTTTGTGCAGGCAGAAAAACCAAATCTTCCGGACTTTCAGATCGTCAAACTCCGATCAAATCGGGCAGTCGTCGCATGTCGCTGAAAACCCGTGCGAGCGCGTTATCGCGCGGCGCTTCAAAAGCGGTCCGGACGGAAGGGTGTCAGATCGATGGAGGTTTCTTCGCCTTCTATCAACTGACCGACAAGCGCCGCAGTGCCGGCCGACTGTGTCAGCCCCAGATGTCCGTGACCGAACGCATAAACCACATTGTCGCTGCGCTTTGACCTGCCGATGACCGGCAGTGTATCGGGCAGCGACGGACGAAAACCCATCCACTGGCTGCCGTCCTCGATCCTGAGCTCCGGCAAAAAATCCTTGGCCTTGCCCAGCAGCGCGTCGGCGCGCTGAAAGTTGGGCGGCATGGCAAGCCCGGCAAACTCGACGGCGCCGCCAACGCGGATACCCGAACTCAGCTTCGATACGACAAAACCGTGACCGCCGAAGGTCAGTTGCATGCGCAGGTCAAAACTTTCCACCGGAAGGGTCGTGTTGTATCCGCGCTCGGTTTCCAGCGGAATCCGGTCGCCTACGGTCCGGGCCAGCCTGTGGGACCAGGCGCCGGCGCACACGACCACCTTTTCGGCGCTGATTTTCCGTCCGCCGGCGCAGGCAACGCCTGCACCCTGATCGGTGTGGGATATTGAAACGGCTTCGGCAATTTCGATCTGCCCGCCGCGATGACGGAAAAGATCCGCGATCGTCAGTGCATATTCCAGCGGATCGGCGATCGAATACCACTCGGGCGTATAGGTCGCCGCCACAAAGCGCTTGTCGAGGCCGGGCTGATATTCCGATATCGCATATGTGCCATGGACATGTTCGAACGGTATGTCGCAACGTTCCCGGGCACCCCAATAGGGCAGGGACGCCTCGAACTCGGCCCTGCTTTCATAGAGCTGCAGATTGCCGTCACGCCGGAGCATGCCGCCCGTGCCGGTTTTCTTCAGGAACGGCAGCAGGGCGCGTTTCGACTGATCCATCAACTCCACCTGCGCGCGGATTCCCTGTTCGACCCGCTCGGGCCGGCATGCCAGCCAAAAACGGATCATCCAGGGTGCCAGGTGAAGTGCATAGCGCGGTGGAACCGAAAGCGGACCCAGGGGATCGAGAAGCCAGCGCGGCGCCTGACGCATGATGCCGGGTGTCGCCAGCGGTATGATTTCGGAGAACGCGAACGCGCCGGCATTGCCGCTGGATGCCTCCGCCGCCGGTCCCTTGCGATCGAGAACGAGGACGGAATAGCCTCGCTGCTGAAGTTGAAAAGCTGTAGAAAGACCTATAATGCCTGCGCCGACGACGACAATGTCCGGCCGACCCTCACCTGCAATTGCCATAATTTGCCCAAAATAAATTCCGGCACCGCAAAATAACGCGGGGATCGGTGCCATATTCCCCTTAGCCGCGTCAAAATTGCGGCAAAGATGGCCGCGACGCAATCGCGGTCTTTATTGTCTCCTCGACTTTTTTGCGATGTTCGCCGGCCAAAGGCATGCGCGGAAGCCGCACCCGGTCGTTGGAGCCGATTTCAATCACCTCTGCAAGCTTGATCTGCTGAACAAGAAAGGTGGATACGTCAAGGTCGAGAAGCGGACGGAACCAGCGGTAGATATCCAGGGCCTCGCCGTAACGCTGTTGGCGGATAAGTTCATAAATCGCGACGGTCTCTCTCGGGAATGCAACGACAAGGCCGGCGATCCAGCCGACGGCACCCGCGGTCAGGGCCTCAAAGGCCAGATTGTCCACGCCGGTAAAGACCGCATAGCGCTCGCCCAACCGATTGAAAATTTCCGTGGTCCGTCGGATGTCGTCGGAGCTTTCCTTGATCGCGACAAAGCGCGGATCGTCCGCCAGCTCCTCCTTCATGTCCGGGGTCACATCCACACGATATCCGACCCGGTTTGAGTAGATCATCACCGGAAGGTCGGCGGCCTCGGCAATCGCTCTCAGATTGGCGACCGTTTCCTCATGGCTGGTATGATAGATCGGGGAGGGGACGATCATCACGCCGTCCGCGCCGGCGGCGGCGGCATGCCTTGCCAGATCGCATGCCTCGCGCGTTCCGGCCTCGGAGATGGTCAAAAGTGCGGGCTTGTCTCCTGTCACCTGTTTGCAAAGCCGCAGAACCGACAGGCGCTCCTCATGGGAGAGCATATTGCCTTCTCCGAGCGAGCCGCAGGCAACGAGGCCATGGCAGCCCGCGTCCATCTGATAGGCAAAACACCGCTCCATTTCGGCATGATCAAGCTCTCCGTTCTCGGTGAATTTGGTGGTGACCGCCGGAATGACGCCTTCCCACATAGCTTAGCTTCTCCCGCCCGTTTGACTTGTCCGGTTGATTTGGCAGACACTTCATAGCAATATTGGATCCAATATACAATAATGTCCGAGGGCCGGAGACACCGCCTTGAAAATCCGCACCGTAGACATCTCAAGCACGGCATCGGCGTCGTCGATCGTGTTCGCTTCGCTCCGGCGGGCGATCATCGAGGGCGAGCTTCAAGACGGCGCGCCGCTGCGCCAGGACGCGATCGCGGCGTTGTTCAACACCAGCCGTATTCCGGTCCGTGAAGCGCTCAGCCGCCTCGAACAGCAGGGCCTCGTCGAAACCCGCCGGTATCGCGGCGCGGTGGTCGCAAGATTGTCGGCAAAGGAAGCGGCGGAGATATTCGATTTCCGCAGCCTGCTCGAAAGCGAGGTGATCGCGACCGCCGTGCCAAGGCTGTCAGCCGCGTCACTGCTGGAAGCACGGCGGCAATACGAAGCCTTCAGGGATAGCAAGGACCCCTACGAATGGGGTGAATTGAACCGGGGCTTTCACTACGCGCTCTACAGGGATAGCGGCCTCGATTATCATCTCAGGGCCATCGACAACGCACTCGACCGCGTCGAGCGCTACCTGCGTACGCAACTGATCGCCACCGACGGACATGACCGGGCGAACCGGGAGCATTTGCAGATTCTGACGGCGTGTGAGCAAGGCAATGCGGCACGAGCGGCATATCTCACGCGCAGACATATTGACGGTGCCAAGGACATGCTGCTCGAATTTCTCGACCGGCCGGGCTCCGCTTCGGCCTGTTAGAGCGGAGCGCGCGGTTCTGAACTCCAGGCGGGAGTATCTGACCTATTTGCGGCGCGACTTTGTCATTCCGCAGCAACAAGGCCCGTGTCCTCGCCGCCGGCCGTTCGATCCCGGATGGACTCTCGCGCCGCGCCATAAAAACAGTCGCTGGCCGCCTGATCCGCTTCAATTTTTTCCGCCAGGCGATGGAACAGCAGGACGCAGAACGGATCGTCCGATTTCTTGCAAATATGCACGCGGCGCTTGTCACGATAGTCACCGATCAGGTTTCCCTCCAATGCGATGGTGCTGACGTGAAAGCCATAATCATGCGCGCCGTTCTCGCCCTGCAATTGGGCGGTTCCGGAGCAGATGGAGAATTCGGTGCTGCCGATCGCGATCGGCAGTTCGTCGAAATGAAATTCGGCATGAAACATTGTGGTTGGTCCGGAAAACAGGTGATCGTCTGAAAATATGTCAATATGGTATAAATGACAATCCCATTTGTAAGCGCGTGCGTGAAGACGAAACCTCGCGGCTCTGCCGGTAATATTTTTGCCGTCAAGACAAACGGTTACGAAGAATATCTCAGCCAGATGATTGAATTGACACTCAAATAAGACATGTTTGTCTCACTATGGAAAAACGACTCAGCACCACACAGGCCATCATCGAAGCCGCATTCGAGGTTCTCGGACGCGATCCCTCCGCATCGCTGTCGCAAATCGCCGATGCCGCCGGCGTCGGCCGTGCGACGCTGCACCGAAAATTTGCCGGGCGTGACGATTTGGTGCGCGCGCTTGTCCGCCAGGCGGCCCGTGAACTCGACAGCGCGGCCGAAAGGGCTGCGGCCGCCGCGCGCAGCTACACCCAGGCCTTGGAGAAAACCATGGCGGCGGCGGTCGCGCTGGGCGACAGGCAGTGGTTCCTGGCGCGGGAGCGTACCGAGTATGCGGAAGAGCCGCTGCGGGAAAAGCGCGAGCAGGAATTTCGGCAATTGCTGAATGAGGCTCGGAAAGAAGGGCTCTTTCCCCCTACCTGTCCGGTGGAATGGGCGGCACAGGTTTTCGATCATCTCGTCTACGCGGCCTGGACACAGGTGCGCGACGGCCACGCGACACCGGATCAGGCCGTGAGACTGGCCTGGTCGACGCTGACCGGCGGTCTCAAGGAGGCGCGTCCTTGACGTCGACGGTTCAGCCGCCCGTTGGCCGCCTGCAGGGGCTGGACCTTGCCCGCTTTCTTGCCCTTATCGGCATGGTCATCGTCAATTTTGACATTGTCATGGTGGGAATGGATGAAAGCGCTGCGCACTTTGCCACTTTGCTTCAGGGTAGGGCGGCGGCGACATTCGTTGTCCTTTCGGGGCTGGGTTTTGCGCTCGCCGCAAAACGAAGCAGTGTGCGCGATGTTCGAAGGGGCACATTGAAACGCGTGCTGTTTCTGTTCGCGCTCGGCATGGCGAATATGCTGATTTTTCCGCCCGACATCATCCACTACTATGCGTTCTATTTCCTTCTCGGCATGGCATTTCTTCGGCTGCGAGCGGCCGCGCTTATCTGGTGGTGCATCGCCCTGACGCTGCTCTTCCCATTCCTCGTTTTGCTGTTCGACTATGACGCGAGCTGGAATTGGCTGACTGGGGATTATGTCGGCCTCTGGACGCCGGACGGCTTCGTCAGAAACCTGGTTTTCAACGGATGGCATCCGATCATTCCGTGGCTCGCGTTTTTCCTGTTCGGAATGGCGCTTGGTCAGGCCGGCCTTGAAAACCGCCGCGTACAGGCAGTGATGGCCGTTGCGGGAACCGCCGCTTTCTCGATGTCACTGTTGATTGCCGGGCTGATGAGACCGATAGCAGGTTCCATCGACCCCGAGTTTGCGTACTTCGTCGGAACCGAGCCCATACCGCCCATGCCGCTGTTCATCGTGGCCGGCTGCGGCGTCGCCTCGATGACAATCGGGCTTTGCCTGCTTGTCGAAAAACGGCTGGCGGGCGCACGCGTGATGTATCTGGTTGCTCCGGCAGGCCGCCAGACCCTGACCCTTTACATCGCGCATATTCTTCTTGGCATGGGCGCGCTCGAGGCGCTGGGCCTCGTTGGCGGGCAAACGCCCGGGGCCGCGCTGACCGCATCGATGGTCTACTGCATCGCAGCCACGCTGTTTGCCTGTTTCTGGAGCCGGCATTTCAGGCGCGGGCCGCTGGAGGCGGTCATGCGGCGCCTGACCGGCTGACGCGGCCAGGGTTCAGGAGATACCGGCAGCAGGGGTCTGACGCTTGCCGTCGGCGCTGCGCGTCGCAAACAGCATGACGAGCGCGCAGAACGCGAAGCCGGCACTCACCCAAATGACGGTCCGGTAGTCGAACCCGCTGGCGATGAAGCCCATGGAAACGCCACCTATGGCGCCGCCAAGGAACAGGCTGTTGACATACATGGATGTCGCCCTTCCCATCCGGCCGCCGGCAAAGCTTTGCACGAAGGTTATGCCGACGCCGGCGAACAGCCCGTAATAGAAACCCTCAAGTGCCGCGACGACGACCATGTGCGTAACCGTCTCGACTCTGGCGATGGCGAAAAACGTCACGATGCCGACGCATGCCGACAGATAAAGGACATTGCGTTCGCCGAACCGCCGGGCAAGAACGGCGGCAAAGAAGATCGCCGGAACCTCAACGAAGCACTTGGCCGACAAAGACAGGCCGGGTGCGTAATAGGGCAGGCCGACCTCCTTCACGAAATAGAGAGGCATGACCGTGAGGTAGAGTGAATTGGTGACAGAGAAGAACAGGCACGAGGCAGCCGGCCCGCGCTCAAGGGGCGCTATCGCGAGGCAGGGTTCACGGCAAGGGCGGCGGACAGGATCTCGTCGCGGCCGTAAACGTCACGGCGGTAGTGCACCGAGCCGTCCTTGTTCACCCAGGCGGTCAGATAGACCACATGCACCGCAACCGGCTCTTCCAGCTTGACCACGCGGCGCTTGCCGGAGTTGACGATTGAATCGATCTGCATGCGGGATACGTCCTGCGCGCCGAGGATGATCTCCGCCAGCGCCATCGGGTCCTCCACCCGGATACAGCCATGGCTGAAATACCGCGATGCCCGGTCGAAGTTCGATTTCGACGGCGTATCGTGGATGTAGATGTTGAACTGGTTGGGGAACATGAACTTCACCCGACCCAGCGCGTTTCGCGGCCCCGGCTCCTGACGCAGCCGGAACGGGAAGCTGGCGCGCGAATAATTGCCCCAGGCAATACCGCCCGGATCGACCACCTTGCCGTCAAGAAGCACGCGAATGTTCTGCGATTGCAGGGCATAAGGGTTGGCTTTGAGTTTCGGCAGATACTCCTGCGTGGCGATGGAGTAGGGCACGTTCCAATAGGGATTGAACTCGAGATACTCCATCTCGTCGGAGAACACCGGTGTGCGGTGATAGGGCTTGCCCACCTGCGTCACCGCCGCATGGACGGTCTTCTCGTCCTGAACGAATTTGACGACCTGATCGGCAAGGTTCACGAAAATATACGGATTGCCGAAATCGGCCTGCATCCAGCGGCGTCGTTCCAGATTAAGCTCGACCTGGCGGATGCGTTCGTCGACACTGGTGTTCAGTTGCGCCAGCGTCGCCGGGCCGACAACACCATCGGTTTCCACACCCATGCGGAACTGGAACTGCTCCAGCGCTTCAACAAGTGCGCCGTCATAAATGGCACCCGTATGAGCGCCTTCTTCGAGGTCCTTCGATTCCACCAGCCGCTGGCGCAGGGCCGGCACGCGCGGATCGGCCATGCCCGGCTTCAGCGCCTCGCCGTCCGGTATGATGGTCCAGCCGCCCGTCGCGCGCACCACGAAGAGATGCTGCAGCAGGGTCTTCATGCGGTCGTAACGGGGGGTCCCGGGCGCGAAGTCGTGCAGGGCGTCCACGACATTGTTCGCATCCGCGAGCCTCTGCAAGATCACGTCAGCTGCGACCGTGTCGGGATAGATGACCAGTTCACGGTTGACTTCGTTGGGACTGACCCGGCCGCTGCGCAAATGCTGTCCGTAGCGCGCCACCGCGTCGGAGAGGGAGATCTCGAAGTCGGCGAGGCCCGCCTCCCGGTCTCCCTGCAGCTTGGGAAAGAGCTGATCGGCTCTGTAATCGGCCGGAATGAGACCGTCCTTATGGGCATTCAGGAGCGCAAAGACGATTTCCTTCGCCTCGTTCGTTGCCTTGCCGTTCCTGATCCAAAGCGGCGCGTAATCGCGTCCCTCATACCAAAAGGCGATGCGTTCGGCACGGCGCGTATCCGATTGCGGCCCTTCCAGCGGCAGGTACAGACGCGCCTGCATCGCCGCGTACCATTCCGGCGAATCCGTCCGCTCCGCAATGCCGCTCTTGCGGATGACCTGCTCCTTGCCTGTGTCTGCTGCGTCGGTCTGCGCGGCCGCCGGAGCAATGCCCAGGAACAAGGCCGTCGCCAGCATCGTCAATCCACGTGTGCTTCTCAAGATGTGCTCCCTGCCGATCCGGGTTCCGGACACCACCTTCTACCCCGAAATCGCTACTCCACCAAAATCGGCCATAGGCGACACCATTGGATGGCCTATGTCAATTAGAGTATCCATTTTGATCAAGCATTCATGTGGTGCCATTTTCGCTGCCGGATGCACGCCATTGTGTTTCAAAGTGTAGGGCCGTTTATCGGATGCCCGCGATGACCTTTGCCAGAAAAACAAGGTCGTTCGGCCCGGAAACGGAAACATTCAGCCTTGGTTCGATCGCAGAGCCGGTATCAACCGCTGCGGTCGAATAGGCAAAGCCCGCCGCCAGAAGCGGCGCCGGCAGCGACGTCAGGTCCTTGTCCCGGTTGAACCGGTCTACCGCCTCGAAATAGAGCTTCTGAAGGATGCGGTCGCCGCCGATGGATGCGATCAGTTCGCCGATTCCCTCTATCCGTAAATCGCCGGCCTCAAGGAAAAGCCGACCGTCTTTGACCGTTGGAACGACACCGGCGGTGATTTTCGCCGATTCGCCGCCCAGCCTTGTCTTGAGGAAATTGGTGCAAACCCAGACTTCGACATCGACCGTGGCGGCAAGGATGAGCAGGGCGTCATTGGCCGAAACGTCCGCGCGGGGTACGGATACCCGCAGTTCGCAGGCGCTGATATTCTCGTCGGCCAGGAGTTGAAGCTGTTCCTTCAGGATCGGGGACAGATCCCGCGCACGCGTTGTCGCATGTACAAGGATCGTCTCCGATTCATCGCCGGCAGCTTCCGCCGCGAGCAGCACGGGGATGGATACCGTCCGATCCTTTATCTTGACGGGCAGAGGGCCTTCGTAAAGCATGGCAGGCTCCGCCGCGGCATGGCCGAACGCCAGCGTCACAGCAAACACAAACGCGACCAGGCGCGATGCCGTCATGACTTCCTCCTCGAACGCGTCCTGACCAAACTATTAAGCCATCCCAGGCGGATGAGATACCGGCAGGAACAAACAGTATCTTTCACCGTGCCTCAATCCGTGAATGGAACCTGTTTGCGTCTGTCTCGGCTACAGCAGGCTCAAACGGCCGAACGCGCTTCGGCGCCCGGCGTGCTCAGCCGTTCAGCGTTTTGACAAAAACCTGCTCCGTCCGCCGGTGCCCCCACTGATTGCCGCTATATTCCTCCGTCAGCACGAAGCCGTTGCCTTCATAAAGCATGCGCGCGGCATCGAGACCTTTGAAGGTCCATAGTTTCATGGCGGCGAATTCCTCGTTGCGGCAATGGGTTATGGCTGTTTCCAAAAGCTTGCGCCCGACACCGGTCCCGCGTGCCTCTTCGGCAACAAGGAACCACCGCAGATGGGCGATGTCGTTGCCGAGACCTTCGCCATCGATCGCAATGGAGCCGAGGAAATACCCCGCGGACTGCGCGGTCCAGAGCTGGTTCCTGGCTTTGCCGAGGCGTGGCGCGAAGGCCGCAAGCCCCTCGGCGACCTTGGCCTCGAAATCGGCTCCGAAGCCCTCCAGCTTGTTGTAGGCGGCGGCATGCATCGTGACGATTTTCCCGATCAGGCCCGGCTGGTATCCCGCGATGATTCGGAGCGCATTTTCTTTTGAAGGCAAATTCTCGCCGACCCGGCTTGCCCGAAGGGCGGTCGCATAGGCCTGCAGGCCGCCAACGACAGCTTGTTGCGCATGCGCGTCGAGCGGCGCGATCGCCGATCGAACCTGATCCGTTGCAAACCGGTTGATCCGGGCCGCCGTCGCACTTCCCTTATCCGTCAAATCGAGATGTTTCACCCGCCGGTCGCCGGACGAGGGGACCTCACGGATCTCGCCCCGCCGCACAAGCGCACGAACAAGCCGGCTGACGGTCGATTTTTCCAGAAGCAACTGCTCGCTGAGCTGCCCGGCTGAAAGGCCTTCATGAGATTGCAGTTGCAAAAGCGCGTGAACGCCGGACGGCGACAGATCGCTGCCGGCAAGATTGAGGTTCATGAAACCCAATTCGCGTACCAGCTCCCGCGAGGCAGACCTGATCTGCTCGATGGTCGAAGAGGCATGTGTCTTATCATCAGGCATATTGGTTGTATCATACAACCAATATGCCTGCGATCAAGCCGCGTGTTTGCTGGTCGTGTGCAATTCGTCGGCCGGTCTGTCGTTCTGGACCATGGTCTGCCAACCGATTCGGCGCTTGGATCGTCCTCGACGATGTCATAGACGCCACTTGGTGCGCTCTCCACGGCTTCGACAACCGCCGACGCCGCATCGTCAATCCAGATCATGGATTTACAGGCCGGAGAGGGCGCGACCGGCATAGCCAGCCCCTTTCGGGCCATGGCGACCGTCTGGGCGCTGTCCGGCTCTTGACGGTCCGGCGTCCGGTTTGACAAAGATAGCGCCAAGGACCGAGCGGATTTCTCGCACCCCCAGCCAGTCACACACGTGTTGAACAAACCGGCAAAGGAAGAATGCGCAATGGGGCAAGCGATTGAGATCGCGACTGTGCGGCCCGCGGGCGCATTGCAACGGTTTTTGCCGTCATGACCGTTCCAGGCCAAATGTCGCAGGAGGCGCGGATCACCGTGGAGGTGACGGAGCTTACGGCCGCGTTCTGGCGGATCGGCATTCTGTCGTTCGGCGGTCCGGCGGCCCAGATCGCGCTGATGCACCGGGTGCTGGTCGAAGAGAAAAGCTGGCTGAGCGAGAAACAATATCTCAACGCTCTGAGTTTTTGCATGTTGTTGCCGGGACCGGAGGCCATGCAGCTTGCGACCTACGCCGGATGGCGGCTTCACGGTGTTGCCGGAGGTCTCATTGCCGGGCTGCTCTTTGTGCTGCCTGGCGCGGCTGTCATGCTGGGACTGGCAGCGCTCTATGCCTATCTCGGCAGTGTTCCGCTTGTCTCCGCCCTGTTTCTGGGAATCAAGGCGGCGGTTCTCGTGATCGTCATCGAGGCGCTGCTGCGGGTCGCAAAACGCGCTCTGCATCAGCCCCGTCACTGGGTCATCGCCGCGCTCGCATTTGTCGGCATTTTCTTCCTCGACCTGCCGTTTCCGCTGATCATTCTGGCGGCGGCCGCGATCGGGTTTGCCGGCGGAACCGCCACAGGTGAGCCCCAGGAGCCGCATGCCGGACACACATCGGCCGGCAAGACCGTGCGCACCGTCGCGCTGTGGCTGGCGATCTGGTGGATACCGCTGTTGGCCCTTGGAGCCCTGGAACTGCCTCTTCTTTCAGAACTTGGGCTCTTTTTCTCGAAACTTGCCGTGGTCACCTTCGGCGGCGCCTATGCGGTGCTTGCCTATATGGCGCAGGATGTCGTCAATCATCATGGCTGGCTCTCGGCGGGGGCCATGATGGACGGTCTGGGGCTTGCCGAGACAACACCGGGCCCTCTCATTCTGGTGACCGAGTTTGTCGGCTTCCTGTCGGCCTTCAGCAAGGGCGGACTGATGCTGGGCATCGCCGGTGCGCTGGTAACGCTATGGGCGACCTTCGCGCCGTGTTTCCTGTGGATCTTTGCCGGCGCGCCCTATATCGACTGGATCGGTTCCCAGCCCCGGCTGCGCGGCGCATTGGCCGCAATCACCGCGGCGGTTGTCGGGGTCATACTGAACCTTTCGATCTGGTTCGCCCTGCACGTCGCCTTCGCGACGGTTTCGGCCCGCAACTACGGACCCGTGACGGTCTGGCAGCCCGATCCGGCGACACTGGACTGGCGCGTTATTCTCCTGACCCTCGTTTCGGGCATTCTGCTGGCTCTTGGCTGGGGTATGGTACGCGTACTGCTCGTTTCGGCATTTCTCGGCCTGTTGTTGAGCTACACCGGCGCGCTCCCCTTTTGAACTGAGGAACGGCAATGAAACTGGCCCGTCACTGTCTTCGTGTTGAAGAGCCTTCGGAACTCATTGAGTTCTATACGCGGACCCTCGGGATGCAGAATTTCGGGAGCGCGGCTTCGCCGCTGCTCGGATATGATGAGAGCCAATGCCTGATCGAACTGACAGGTGGCGCTTCCTCCGCTCATATCGCGCGCTCGGACGGACTTTACTGGAAAACCGGAATAACGGTCCGCGATCTTGATGCCGCCGTCGAATATCTCTCAGCGCGTGGATGCAAGACGAGCGCGCCGTTCCAGTTCGCCGACATCGGCTATATGAGCCATCTTCGCGACCCCCAGGGCTTTGCGATCGAGCTCCTGCAACACGGATTTGAAGGCCGGGCGCGGGCCGCCGGGGCCGGCCATCCCGTCGGCGGGCAGGCGACACTCGCCCATATCACCCTGCGGGTCAACGATATGGCGGCCGCGCGCGACACCTGTGAGAACCGGCTGAAAATGCGGCTGATGTCGGTTCAGCCTGTCGATGACTATGGTTTCTGTCTCTATTTCTACGGCTGGAGCGACGAGGCGCTTCCCGACCCCGATGTGACGTCGGTCGCCAACCGGGAATGGCTGTGGGCGCGTCCCTATGCCCTTTTGGAACTGCAGCACCGGTTTTCAGGCGATGTGAAGGCGCAGGCTGCCGATGCGGATCGGGCAGGGTTCGCAGGGTTTGGCTGGACAGATGAGCACACGGGTGAGCGCCAGTACATCCGCCCGCATGAACTGGGCGACTGGCTGTAGGCGCCGCGTCGGCCGATGAGAATTTGCCGCATATGTCCGGCGGGCGGATATCCTGCTTACCGGAGCGTATCTGGCGGAGGGTCCATATGAAGAGCTATGAAGGGCAGTGCCTTTGCGGGCACATCCGTTTTCGGGTCGAGGGCAAGCCGACATTCCCGCACCTTTGCTCGTGCCGAACATGCCAACGCTGGTCCGGCGCCCCGACAGTTGCGTGGGTTGAGTTCCCGATCAAAAACCTCGTGTGGAGCGGGCCCGGCGGTGAGCCCGCCCTTTATCAGTCGTCCGAGAAAACACAGCGCGGTTTCTGCCCGGACTGCGGTGGCACCGTATGCGCGATCGATGACGGATACGACAAAATCTCACTGACCATTGCCTCCTTCGACGACAGTGCGCACATCGTTCCCGGCAAGCAGCACAGCTTTCGAAAAGAAGCGCCGTCCTGGTGGGACGTGACGATCAAACGCGAATAACGAATGGAAAAGCCCGAAGCATTCGGGCCGCGTCGCTTATGCGAATGTACCGCGACCGGCAGAAACGGTCTAACGCACCTGCCGTCCAAGCGCCCGCATCTTCTCAAGCCAGGCTTTCCGCTTTGTGTCGCTGACCTCTTCGACCATGCCGAAAAGCGTGTTCCGGATCGGCTTGACACCGACGAAACCGAGAATGTTGCGCTGCAGATTTTTCAGGCTGTGGGCCATGAAGAAAAACCGGTAGGCCAGCGCCGGCATGCCCATGGTGACGACGATCCGCGCGGACTTGTCGCGCAACAGCACCTTCGGGAAGCCATCGCCCTGACTGAGCGCGGCGCCGGGCCGGAACACCTGCTCCAGAAAGCCTTTCAGAAGCGCCGGCATCGTGCCGAGCCAAAGCGGATAGATGAAGACAAGATGGTTTGCCTGCAGGCAGGCTTTCTGTGCCGGGATAAGTGCAGCCGGCGTTGCCCGTGCGCCCTCATTCCAGTCGGCGGGACTGCGAAGAAGCGGAAAGTCCAGTTTTCCGATTTCGACGATCTCCACATCATGCCCCGCCTCACGGGCGCCTTGCGCATAGGCTTGACCCAGCGCGTGGCAGAGCCGGTTTCCCGATGGATCCGGATGACCCTGAATAATTACGATCTTCGCCATAACGTGCCTTTTGCCATTTCAGTCTGACCATCATACTGACGGTAAGGCCGGACGGCCTTGACCCAGCGCAACAGGCCGGTGACTAATCTCAAGGCGTCACGGCGGACAGGAGGAGAGATGGCAACCGAGCGGGAAAAGATGGAAGCGGGACTGATGTATTGCTGCATCGACGACGAACTCGACCGGCTGCGCAGCCGAACTTACGAGGCTGTCCACATCCACAACATGATGCCGCCGTCCGAGCGCGGCAATATCGCGCCCGAGCTTGCCGCTCTTTTTGGCCTGGCCGGCGAAGATATTCGGCTGGAGGCGCCCTTTCACTGCGTGTACGGCTACAACCTCTTTCTTGAACCGAAGGTGTATATGAATACCGGGTGTGTCATTCTCGATACGGCAAAGGTGCATATAGGGGCGGGGACCCTGCTCGGGCCGGGTGTCCATATCTGCTGTGCGGAGCACAGCAAGGATCCGGACGAGCGGGCGGCCGGGCTTGAGGTCGCCAAGCCGGTGACGATCGGCGAAAACGTCTGGATCGGCGGTGGCGCAATCATTCTGCCCGGCGTTTCGGTGGGCGCCAACGCAATCGTGGGCGCCGGCAGCGTCGTCACCCGCGATGTGCCGCCCGGCGCGACGGTGGCCGGCAACCCGGCGCGCGCGGTCACGGCAGCCTAGAGCGAGATTGAGTGCGGCCAGAAGGATCAATGCCGTGAATGTCAGACCCATGCCGGGCGTTCGGGATCCGGAAACCTCCGGCTCCCGACGGTTGCCGATATGCGGTGATCGGGGATAGTCTTTCGCAAATCGGTTGGGCGGCCATCCACGCCAGAAGGAAATGTGACCCGTGAATCAGATGCTGATCCTTGCCGGCGTCTTTGCCAGCGCGCTTGCCTGGTACTCCGCCGTCAGCCTTTTCATGTCGTCGGGACCGGTTATCCGCAGGCTTTAACATGCGCGCCACTGGATCGAGAGGGCGGCCGGCGTCTGTTTCATCGCTATTGGCGGCCGTATACTGGCGGGTGCGCGCAATCCCGTTTCCCCCTGAAGGCGCCGAAGAACAGAACGGAGGACTGAGAATGCGGAAACTCTTTGCCGGACTGGTTGTTGCGGCGCTGACGCTTGGACCTGCCCTGGCCGAGGAACTCGATGTGCCTGTCATGATGTGGGCCGACGATGACCTCGACGTCTGCAGTCTCGGCGTGGTGACAGGTCTCGACCCGAACGGCGATAACTTCCTCGCTGTCCGCGCCGGTCCGGGCACCGGCCACCGCATGCTGGACAAGATCGATACGGATGACCAAGTCTGGATTTTTGACGAGAACAACGGCTGGTTCGGGGTGGCCTACGGGGCCCCGGATATTGCCTGTTCGCCGATCCGCGCCGATCAGCCCTATAGCGGTCCGGGAAGCACCGGATGGGTTTTCGGCAAATACATCAAAATCGTCGCCGGATAACGCTTGCCTGCCATTGGTCCCGGCCAACCGGTCGGGCCGGCACATGCGCGCTTTTTTCATTACAAAAGTTTAATGCTGGAATAGCGACCGGAACAGCGTCTTCCTCCGTTTAAAGGTTAGAACCTATGACGGAGAACGAGCGCGATGTCGTTTTGGAAACAGGCTGTTATCTCTCTGATTTTGCTGTTGGTTTTATCCGTCGGCTTTCTGGCCGTGTCCTATGGGCCCGGTGTCTTGCAAAACTTGAATTCCGCAAGTGCCAGTGCCGGCACACCGCCCGCCGCGCCCACGCGGCCCGCGCCTCTGGTCGTCCTGTCGCCGGTGCTGAACGAAGCGGCGGACACGTCGGTGAAATCCATTGGCACCGCGCGGGCCGAGCAACATGCAACCCTTTATCCTGAGGTCGCCGGCAGGGTCGCGGACATCGGCGTTATCGCCGGACAGCGCGTCGAGGCGGGCCAGATGATCGTCCGATTGGAAGATCAGGCCGAGCGCCTTGCGGTTGACCGCGCCCGCCTTGCCGTCGAAGACGCTCAGGCGCAGCTCGAACGATATGAGGCGCTGTCGCAGCGTGACGCGGTTTCCGATGTGCAACTCAGCGACGCCCGCCTTTCCCTCGCCAATGCCCATCTCGATTTGCGCGAAGCGCAGGATGCGCTCGACCGGCGTTTGATCGCGGCGCCGTTCGACGGTGAAATCGGTCTGATCGACGTTGGCCCGGGCGATTATGTGACCGTTGCCACACCGGTCGCAAATCTGGATCAGCGGCAGACTTTGATTGTCGAGTTCCGCGTTCCCGAACGTTTCGCCGGCCGCGTTCGGACCGGACAGGCGATGACGCTCAGCGCGCCGGCCTTGCCCGGAGAGCAACTGATCGGCCGGATCGCCGGCATGGACAGCCGCCTCGACCCGGTCTCGCGCACATTGATGATCCAAGGCTCCATCGCGAATGATGACGACATCATCCGTCCCGGCATGTCCTTCGAAGTCGAGCTGTCCTTCGCCGGGGAGCTTTATGCGAGCGTGCCGTCACCCGCCGTTCAATGGGATCGCGACGGTTCCTACGTCTTCAAGGCGAATGGCGACACCGCCCTGCGCACGCCGATCGAGATCGTATCGCGCCAAGACGGCCGGGTTCTGGTGAACGGCGATCTTGAGAGCGGTGACAAGGTGGTGAGCGAGGGCACGAATGCCGTGCGGGCCGGTCAGACGTTCCGCACACTGCAAACCTCCGGCGAAGCCGCTACAGGAGCCTGAGCCGATGTCGAGGATCAGCGATGAACTCAAAGGCCTGCCGGCTTTCTGCGTAAGACGTCCGGTTTTCGCGATCGTAATCAACCTGCTGGTCATTATCGCCGGACTGGCGGCGATTTTCGCCGTTGAAGTGCGTGAATTGCCGAGCACCGACCGACCGATCGTGACGATCCGCACGGCCTATTCCGGCGCGACGCCCGAAACGGTAGACACGACGGTGACCTCGGTGCTGGAAGGCGCCGCCGCGCGCGCACCCGGCGTTGCCTCCCTCTCGTCGAGTTCCAGCTATGGCAACAGCCGCATCACCGTCGAGTTTTCGCCCGCGGTCGATATCGACACCGCGGCGACGGATCTGCGCAATGCCATTGCCCGTGCCGAGAGAAGTCTCCCGGACAGCGCCGATACACCTCTGGTCATCAAGGCCAATGATGACGACAGCCCGATTATCCGTCTGGCGGCAACGACCGATACGCTGCCCATCGAGGAACTGACCCGGATTGTCGACAGGCAGATTATCGACCGCCTGTCCGCCGTGCCGGGTGTTGGCGACGTCACGGTGTTCGGCGACCGGCAGCCGGTCTTCAAGATCGAGCTCGACATGGTCGCGCTGGCAAGCCGAGGCATGTCTCCTGCCGACATAAGCACCGCGATCGAGCGGGTGACCGGTGACAACCCGGCCGGATTGCTTGTCAGCGGCGGGGCTGAAATCCTGGTGCGGACCGATCTGAATGTCGGATCGCTGGATGACATAAGGACCTTGCGCATTGATGAACATACACGCATGTCTGATGTCGCAGAGGTCACTTACGGTCCGGCGGACCGGACATCCTATCTGCGCGCCGACGGGAAAACCGGCGTTGGTATCAACATCGTCCGGCAGGCGCCGTCCAACACGCTGGATATATCGCGCGGCATTGAAAGTGCCGTCGCCGATCTGCAGGCGCGACTGCCCGACGAGGTGGACTTGCGGGTCACCTCCGACGATGCCGTCTTCATCGGCGCGGCCATAACCGAGGTGATCAAATCTCTGGCCATTTCGACGGCGATCGTCGTGCTTGTCATCTTCCTGTTCCTGCGGACCGCGACGGCAACGATCATCCCGGCGATCACCATCCCGGTGGCGCTGATCGGGACCGTCGCGGCCATCTGGCTGGCGGGTTTTTCCCTGAACATCCTGACATTGCTGGCTCTGCTTTTGGCAACCGGTATGGTCGTCGATGACGCCATCGTCGTTCTGGAAAACATCGTCCGCAGGAGGCGCGAAGGCGACGGAAAACGGGCCGCCGCGGTTCGTGGAACACGCGAGGTTTTCTTCGCGGTCATCGCGACGACGGCAACGCTCGCGGCGGTGTTCATTCCGATTTCCTTGCTGCACGGAACCGTCGGGCAATTGTTTTCCGAGTTCGGCTTCGTGCTGGCGATTGCCGTTGCCATATCCTCCTTCGTCGCCCTGACGCTTGTTCCCATGCTGGCCTCTCGGCTTGCCGGACAAGCCGCACTCACAGCGCGCGTGACCTGGCTGGAACGTGTTGGAACAGGCTTTGCCAAAGGATACGGCAGGCTGCTGCGCGCAGCCCTGGCGGCTCCCCTTGTCGTTCTCGTCATAAGCCTGATATTCGCCGGGTTTTCCTGTCACCTGTTCACCAACCTGCCGCAGGAAATCACGCCGCGAGAAGACCGCTCCAGCATTCCGATTTCGGTCATGCTTGCACAGGGAACCGAGCTTGATGCGGCAAACGAGAAAATGAAGCAGATCGAGGCCATCGGCGAAGATCTGATGGCGAGTGGCGAAGTCGATTCGCTCTTCAGCGTCGTCGGCATGCAGTCTTCCAATCGGGGCTTCGTCATCTTCAGGCTGGTGCCCTGGGGCGAGCGCGACCGCAGCCAGGCGCAGATCGTTGCCGACATCAATACCAGATTGTCGGAGATTCCGGGGGTTGCGGCCTTCGCACACCAGCCCAATACGCTCGGTATTCGCGGCGGTGGCAGCGGCTTGCGCTTTGCCCTGACCGGTTCGAACTATGACGTGCTGTCCGATTCCGCCGATCTGCTGACGCAGGTGATGACAGACCGGTTCGAGGGCCTCGGCAGCTTCGACATCGGCTATGACACCACCCAGGGCGAGCTCTCGCTGAATGTCGATCGCGACCGCGCCCGCGAACTCGGTATCGACCTGGCGGATATCTCCTCCTTCGTTGCCATAGCGCTCGACGGCCGCGAGATTGCCGAGGTTCACCGTGACGACAATGCAGTTCCCGTGATGCTGTCGCTGGGGCATCGTGCGGTGTCGGACCCGCGCGATCTTGAAAACCTCTTCACGCGCGCATCGGACGGAACCATGGTGCCGCTGTCGACCGTGATCGAGGTCGAGGATCGCGCCGTCGCGCCGCAGCTGACGCGCGAGGAAAGAATGCGCGCCGTTCCCATATCCGTATCGCTCGGAGATGGTTACGACCTTGAGACGGCGGTGTCCGATCTGCGTGCAACCGCCGGTGAAGTCCTGCCGGCGGGCGTTGAGGTCACACTCCTGTCCGAAGCGGCGCTGCTGGAGGAGACATCGAGCGGCATGGGATTGGTGTTCGTCTTCGCCATCGTCATCATGTTTCTTGTTCTGGCGGCTCAATTCGAAAGTTTTGTCAGCCCGGTCATCATCCTTGTGACCGTTCCAAGCGGCGTTGCCGCGGCAGTGTTCGCGATCGGCCTGACGGGCGGAACGATCAACATATACAGCCAGATCGGTATTATCCTGCTGGTCGGAATCATGGCGAAAAACGGCATCCTGATCGTCGAGTTTGCCAATCAGCTGCGCGAGAGCGGAATGAGCGTGCGTGAGGCAATCGAGCGTGCATGCCTGCGCCGGCTGCGTCCCGTCATGATGACCATGCTTTCGACGGTAATCGGCGGTCTTCCGCTGATACTGGCCTTCGGCGCCGGCGCTGAGGCGAGAGCAGCCCTTGGCTGGACAATTGTCGGCGGACTTGGCTTCGCAACCATATCGACGCTGTTCCTGACGCCGGTTGCCTACAACCTGCTGGCCGGCTTCAGCAGTGCGCGAAACGCCGACGAGCAGCGTCTTGTGCGTGAGCTCGAGACCGAAGGAAAGGAGGCGTGAACAGCGTGAAAAACGAAGCCCGAAAGCCGTTTGACGCAAACCGCACCGGCTTGATAGCCTGCGCATCTCACCCGATGCGAGAGGTCGTCCATGTCCCCAATACCATCCGACGCATCAGTTCGCACGGACAGCGAACTGATGCGACGGATCGGAGCTGGCGACACGGATGCCTTCGAAAAGGTCATGCACGAACACGGTCCGCGCCTCATCAGGCTGGCCTACGGTATCACGGGACAAATCGACGAGGCGGAGGACATCGCGCAGGAATCGCTCCTGATATTGTGGAATACGGCCGAAGCCTGGAAAGCCCGGTCAACCATAGCCGCCTATCTGCGCACGGTCGCGACGCGAAAGGCGATCGATGTTCTGCGCCACAGGAAAAGACAGGTCGACGATTTCCAATGGGAGGATCTTCTCGAACCCGGAGCAGGGCCGCAGACCCAACTCGAACAGCAGGACGATACGACAATGGTCAGACAATTGATGTCCGAGTTGCCGGACCGCCAGCGCACCGCCCTGGTGCTCGCGCATTTCGAGGGTTGCAGCCATCGGGACGGAGCCGATGCGATGGGCATCGATGTCGAAGCCTATTCCTCCTTGCTCGCGCGGGCCAGGCGTTCGTTGCGCAAGGCGGTTGAGGGGGCGATGGGGGCCACCCGGAAAGACGGTGAGTGATATGAAGCCAAGTCTGGAAGAACTGCTTGACCTGCACGGCGGCGACCTCGACGCCTGGCCCGATGCGGCGGCGGCCCGGGAGGCGCGGGTCGCGGCCATGCGGGATCCTGGGTTCCGGCGGGCGCTGGACGCAACGCGTGCGGCGGACCGGTCGCTTGCCGCGCTGGCGCAGCAGATGGAGACGTCGCCCGCGTTGAATACGCGCTTTGCGGCGCTGCGGTCTTCGCTGTCTGCGAAAGTGGCCGCGCAGGCCGAAAGGCGACGCGCTTTCTCCGCCACGATGCTGACCCGCCTTGCGGCAAGCGTCGTCATCGCATGCGGGCTAGGGGTCGGAGCGGGGCAGGTCATCCCCGACCAGACGGGCGCGCAGGCCGACGCCTATCATGAACTTCTGCTTGGTGCGGACAGCGGTCCGTTCAACGATGAAAGGGACAGTGGATGACAAAACAAAGGATCATCATCATCGTCCTGTTCGTTTCGCTTGTCGCCAATGCCTTCTTTGTCGGCTTTGCCGCGACCCGGATACTAGATGCACCCGAAGCAACGCAGCGCAGCGGAATCCTGCGCGCGGTCGCGATGCGCCTGACCAGGAACCTTGACGAGGATACGCGGGCAGGGGTTGCCGAGACGCTTGATGCGTTGAGCCCGCAATATCGCGAGAGCCAGCAGGCGCGGCGTGACAATTACGAGGACCTCCGCGTCTTGCTGGCCGATCCTGAACCGGACCGGCAGGCAATCGACCAATTGCTTGCGCAGATGCAGGAGCAATCCTCCAAATTCGTGGTGCTCGTGCACGACAAGGCCGTTGCTGAAATACTGGAACTGCCCGCGCACAAACGCGCCGAACTTCCAACACCGGAGTGATGTGGATGTTGCACCGCTACCCGGCAATGCTTTGCCTGCTTGCCGTTTTTGCCATTGTGTCCCTGCGAGCGGCTTCGGCCGAGCCGTGGCGTGTTGAGCCGTTGCGGGACATCCGCCTGCCGCCTCAGATCGCTGCCGAGCCCGGAAAGGCGGCCCCTCCGGGCGGATTGCCGGACGGACGTGTCGCAACGGGCGAAGGAGACATTCGCCAAGCCTGGTATGGCGGACCGACCAGACGTTATGCCCATGCGGTCCTGGGCGATGACATCGAAGCCGGCGAACTCGTCGTGCGCACCTCCGGCGGGGTACAACTGGCGCTGAGCTTGCCGCAAAACCAGGTGTTTGAAGACCGGACGCCACGGCTCGCCGACCTTGACCGCGATGGGCTGACTGAAATCGTGACCATACGGGCCGCGCGGGATGCGGGCGCGGCGGTCGTTCTTTACGGGCTGCGCGACGGCAGGCTGGTCGAGCTCGCGGCCATCGAACCGATCGGCCGCGCCAACCGCTGGCTCAATATCGCCGCGATTGATGATCTCGACGGGCGACCGGGGCTTGAGATTGCCTATGTGCGCACACCGCATATCGGTGGCACGCTGATCTTCCTGTCCTATGACGGCGGCCGGCTTCAGCGGATTGCGGCAATCGACGGATTTTCAAACCATGTCATCGGTTCGCGCGAACTCCGGCTGTCGGCTGTTGCCGACACGGACAATGACGGCCGGCCTGAGCTTGCGGTGCCTTCGAAGGACCGGAAAACCCTACGCATCGTCGGCTGGGGTCCGTCCGGCCCGGTGGAACGCGCGGCCATTCCGCTTCCGGCACGGGTGGACAAGGCGATCGTGTTCGAGCGCACCAACGGCTTCCAGGGTTTCGTTCTCGGGCTCGACGACGGTGCATTCTACCAGGTAACGCGCTGATCGTGCCGTGGCATGTTGCGATATCCTCAGCCCGATGCTAACCGTCGGCCTGCAAAGATTTCGCTTCAAAACCAGAGATTTATGGACATGCCGACCACCATACCATTTGTCACACGGATTGACGGGGCCGACCGCGACCGCTGGCTCGACGCACTGCGTGGCGCTCTTTGCGATTGCCGCATCGAACCTTTCGAAAATCTGACGGGCAGCGAACTCGAGGGCGTCAGGGTCGCCATTGTCGCCGATCCGGACCCGGCCGATCTTGCGGCAATGCCGAACCTGGAATGGGTGCAGAGCCTTTGGGCCGGTGTCGAGCGTATCGCGGCGGAGTTGCCGCATGACGGGCCGCGCATCGTCCGGCTTGAAGACCCTCAAATGGCAAAGACGATGTCCGAAGCGGTGCTGGCCTGGACGCTTTATCTGCACCGCGATATGCCGCGCTACCGCCGCCAGCAGTCCAGGCGCCAGTGGCGGCTTCACGAGCTTTCCCTGCCATCCGATCGCACCGTCGCGATCCTCGGCCTGGGCCATCTCGGCCGGGCGGCGGCCGCAAAGCTGCTGGAACAGGAATTCAAGGTCTGCGGCTGGAGCCGCACACCGGGCCGAATGAGCGGTGTCGAGACCCATGACGGTGCGGACGGTCTTCAAACGGTGCTGAAAAAGGCCGATATTGTGGTGGTGCTTATGCCGCTGACCAAACAGACCACAGGGCTTTTGAACGAAGCAACCCTTTCGAAAATGAAGGCGGGTGCGAGCCTGATCAATTTTGCCCGCGGGCCGATTGTCGACGCCGCCGCGCTTCTTAAGAAGCTTGACGACGGACATCTCGACCATGCCGTCCTTGATGTTTTCGACAAGGAGCCGCTGCCAGAGGACAGCCCGTTCTGGACCCATCCGTCGGTCACGGTCTTGCCGCATATATCCGGGCCCACGAACCGTGCCACGGCAAGTGCCATCGTGGCCGCCAACATGAAAGCCTATCTGGAGGCCGGTCTTGTTCCCGACGCGGTGGACCGCGCACGGGGCTATTAGAGCGAGATGAGGTTAGCTTGAAGCATTTGATTTTCCCCACCCCTGAAAGGAAGAAGCGATTGGAAAACAAAATTGAATGGGCCGGGCGATTTTGCCCTCTGACCGCGTTGGCTCGCGCTTGTGGTGGGTGGCACCACGGCGCGCAACCCGCCTTGCCGGTCGGTGGTTTCGCTGGCGGACACATGCCGCGGCTATGGCACGTTGCGCTCGCTCCCGGACGGCGCAGACGGCTTCACGACGTTGGATCTGATGTCGAATTTCCTTGGGACCGCGCGTGAGGGAGAGATGCAGTGCACCGCAAAACCACTCCATCAGGGACGAACCACACAGGTCTGGGATGCTGTGGTCGCGGCGCAAGGAACCGGCCGCGCAATCGCGCATTTTCGCTGTACCCAGATGATCCTGTGGCCAAAAACCGCAGCTTGATCTGATGTCGCGGACAAAAAAGAGCCACGAATCAATAATCTGTCATGATCTTGCAGTTTTGGTTTCTGTGGTCGGGCGAGCGAAGGGAAAACAGGGTTTGCAGGAAGAACGTCGAAGAACACGAAAACGGCGGACAGGGTACGCAACAATCGGAAGGGCTCGATATGTTATCGGCGATTAAGCTTGTGAGCCTTGGCATCGTGCTCGTTGCCCTGGCAGTGGCGCCGGGCCGCGCGGACGAGCGTGTCCTGTTCAAGTCCGCCCTTCCTTCGTCCTCCTATCACGAGATCGGCACGCAGCTTTCCAAAGCCTTGCAGGACGGTTCCGGGGGCGACATCACCATTGTCGACGAAAAGAGCAGCGGGTCGACCCAGAACGTGCTGGATGTCGAGACCGCCGACGGCAACTACATTTTCATGTCGCAGCCCGTGCTCGTGGATCTCGCCCTGCAGGGCAAGGCCATGTTCGCGGACAAGGACACCAACGCCTTCAACCGTATCCGTGCGCTGTTCCCGGTGCCTTCGGTGACAATGCACTTTGTCATGGCGAGCGAGGAGGCCGTGCTGACTTTCCCTGAACTTGCCGGAAAGTCCTTGCAAACCGACAACGGAACCTTTGCCGCGCGCGAAGCGGCAAAATACATCAATCTGTTTGGACTTGAGGGCAGTGTTTCCATAGTCGACGCCCATCCCGATGATGCGCTTGGGAATATGAAGGACAACAAGGTCGCCGGTTTTGTCGTCGCCGGCTCCTGGCCAATTCCTCTGGTTCAGAACATTGCCGGTGCGTTCGACGTCAATCTCGTAAGCATGGACGCCGATGAGATAAACAAGACACGGCGCACGCGCATGGTCATCCCCGCCGGAACCTATGCGGGCCAGGAGGATGATGTGGTCGCCGCGTCGTTGCCGATGGTGGTCTACGCGACCGAGGATATGGATGCAGACACAGCCTATCTCCTGACCAGGACCTTCTGGAACGAGAGGAAAAACCTGATCGCCGAGGCCGCCTGGTGGGGCGGCGTGGACGACCAGCTCATGGTGAACATCACCCATGAGTTGCACCCGGGCGCCTTGAAGTTCTACAAGGAAATGGGACTGCCGATTGCGGAGGATCAGCAATAGGCCGCTTCGATCCGTTCAGCGCCTGCTGCCATGTCAACGGTGACTGAATTCAGGATATCGACCTGCCGCGGGACAGGCCCATAAGCGGTCAGTTAGGCATGCTCCCGGTCGACGGCAAAGCCGACCGGGGTAAGTTCAATAATATCAAGGCCATTGAACCGTTCAGATCCGGCTACTGCTTCTTGACCCGGTAGGTTTCGTGGCAGGTGCCGCAGTTTTTGGTCGCGGCGCCGAATGCGCCCTGGAAACTGGCGAAATCCGTGATCGTCACGCTTGTATCGGCGGCGAATTGCGCCACGGCCATATCAAAGCCGGCTCTGTCCTCCCAGATTTTCGGAGAGGCTTCCGTGTCGTTGCCGCTCTCGGTTCCTTCGCCGAACAGATACCCGTATCCGTTTGCCGCCGCGTTGAGGGTGTTGAAAACCAGTTGGGCGGTGACCGGATCGAACTCCATCTCACCCTTGGCCATCTTGGCACCCACGCCGGTCGCCGCGCCGACATTCTTCATGATCGTCTGCCGGTCTGCCGACGGATCCGCCGCCAGCGAGCCGCCCGCAAGGCCGATTGAAAGAAATATAGCCGCTGAAAATGCTCGATACATCATGCTCTCCCGTTAGCACCACAAGTGTTGACTGCGTATAGAGCGGTGGTCGAACCGCGTGTCATCGAGCGCATGTGTCCGGGTGTCCTTCCGTTTCCGATCTTTTGCGGCCGGATGCGTACAATGACACTTCAAACATTAGAAAATGCAAAATCGCTCGACAACGTGAAGTTTTGCATATTCAATCTGCATTTATGCAGAACGCCGATTGGGATATCTTTCGTTACGTGATTGCGGTGGCCGAGGCCGGCTCGGCAGTTGCGGCCGCTGAACGGCTTGGCGTGAATGCCAGCACCGTGTTGCGCAGAATTTCAAGATTCGAGGATGAGAACGGCATCCGGCTGTTTGAGCGGCGCCAGTCCGGATACCGTCCGACAGCCGCCTGTACGGCCGTCGTTGAAGTCGCGCGCGGCATCGAAAAGAGTGTCGCCGACATCAGCCGCGACCTGCTTGGCCGCGATTTTCGCCTCGAGGGAAGGCTGACCGTGACCACGACGGATTCACTTCTGTTTTCCGTCCTTGCGCCGCTGATCGACGAGTTCAGCCGTCAGCACCCGATGATCTGCATCGATATATCCGTCACCACGACACGCCTCAATCTGACCCGCCAGGATGCGGACGTGGCGATCAGGGCATCGAAGCACCCGCCCGATACGCTGGTCGGGCAGCGTGTATCCGGGCTGGCATTTGCCGTTTACGGCGCGGCGGCGCAACTGGCGAATATGTCCGGCGAGCAACGCCGGCGCCTGATGGACGATGCCCGGTGGGTCGGTATCGGTCAGGCGCTGTCGGGCTCAATGGTCGGCAACTGGATGACGGCGAACGTGCCGGCCGAGAAAATTGCCATGACTGCAGACACGTTTGTCGCCATGCACGATTGCGCTGCCGCAGGCGCCGGCCTGGCAGTCCTTCCCTGTTGTGTCGGGGATCGCTCGCGCGCCGTTCTGCGCGTGACGCCGCCGGTGCCGGCGATGGGCACCTCCTTGTGGGTCCTCACGCACGCGGACATCCGCAACGCCGCCAGGATAAAGGCCTTCATGGAGCACATAACCCGGGCTCTGCGGTCGCAATCCGAGTGTCTCGAAGGTGTGACGGCGTAGCGCAAGGAAATTGTTTCCAATATATTGGAATTTTGCTAAACTCAGCGCGCTTGACGTTCAATCCCTGGAAACCGTCATGAACACAGCTCCGGCACCTGACATCGGCAAACTGGTCAAATCGACGCGAAAGTCGCTTGGGTTGACGCTCGAGCAACTCGCCGCCCGCTGCGGGGTGTCCCGGTCCATGCTGTCTGCGATCGAACGCGGAACCGCCAATCCGACATTTTCCGTCGTCTGGGCCCTGGCGCAGTCGCTTGGCCTTGATCTGGCGACGCTGGAGGGCGCGGGCAGCGAAAGCGAGCCGATCGAGCATGTGCACCATTACTCCACGCCGACGCGCCGCAGCGCGGACGGCAAATGTGAATTGTTCATGCTGAGCCCCGTACGCACAATATTGCCGGTGGAATGGTATCATCTCGTCATGAATCGCTGCGGAAGCCTCGATTCGCGTGCCCATGCGGCGGGAACGTTCGAGCATCTGACATGTCTGTCCGGCGCGCTCAGTGTCACGGTCGGCGCGCGCACGGTCAGCGCGCGGGCCGGCGACACGCTTCGTTATCATGCGGACGCGCCACACCGCATTCACAACACCGCAGACGACGAGACCAAGGCCCTTTTGCTGGTGGCGCAGCCGGACCAGTACCGGACAAGTTCCGTTACGGTGTGAGGGAGCGTTTTGGAATGACCGGTGCTCACATCTGAAGAGCGAACCAATTCCAATATAAAGGAAATCGAGCATTTTACAGGAAGATCATGTCCCATTCCCTTATCGATTCCGCCCGCCGGGCACTCGCAGATATTGAAGCTGCGGGCACGCTCAAGCGCGAGAGGCTGATTTACTCTCCGCAATCGGCTGTGATCCGCACGCGCGGCACCGATGGCCATGACCAGGAGGTGCTCAATCTTTGCGCCAATAATTATCTTGGGCTCGCCGACGACCCCCGTCTTGTCGAAACGGCGAAACAGGCGCTCGACAGCCACGGTTTTGGCATGGCTTCCGTGCGTTTCATCTGCGGCACGCAGGAACTTCACCGTCAATTGGAGGAACGCACGGCCGCCTTCCTGCGTACCGAGGACGCGATTGTCTTTCCCTCCTGTTTCGATGCCAATGGCGGAGTGTTCGAGGCCTTGCTCGGCAAGGAGGACGCCGTGATCTCGGACAGCCTCAACCATGCATCCATCATAGATGGGATCCGCCTGTGCAAGGCGCAGCGGTTTCGCTATGCCAACAACGACATGGCCGATCTCGAGCAGCAACTCGTCAAGGCCGCGGACTGCCGGCACCGGCTGATCGTGACCGACGGGGTGTTTTCCATGGACGGCATCATCGCCGATCTTCCGGCGATTTGCGATCTGGCGGAAAGACACGACGCCCTGGTGATGGTCGACGACTGTCATGCGACCGGCTTCCTCGGCGAACGCGGAGCCGGAACGCCCGATATGCTCGGCGTTGAGGGACGGGTTCATATTCTGACCGGCACTTACGGCAAGGCGCTCGGCGGTGCGTCGGGAGGCTATGTGGCCGCTGCCTCGCCGATCGTCGAACTGCTAAGACAGAAAGCGCGGCCCTATCTTTTCTCCAATGCCGTCGCACCGGCAATCTGCGCCGCCGCGATCGAGGCGATAGCGATTGCCGAGGCGGCCACTGATGCACGGCGGCGTCTGCACGACAATGCGGGGCGCTTCCGTGCCGGAATGGCCGCCGCCGGCTTCACGCTCATCGACGGCCAGCACCCGATCATTCCCGTCATGGTCGGCGACGCGGCAAAAGCCGCACAGCTTGCCGACACCCTGCTGGAGCACGGCGTCTACGTCATAGCGTTCTCCTATCCTGTCGTTCCTGAGGGAAAAGCACGGCTCCGCACACAGATGTCCGCCGCCCATACGCCCGAACAGATGGGCCGTGCCGTTGCCGCTTTCACACAGGCCGGCATGGAGCACGGCATTATCGGATAGGGACCGGAACGATGCGCGCACTCATCAAGGAAAAGCCGGCACCCGGATTGACCCTGACACGGGTCGACATTCCGGAGCCAGGACCGGGCGAAGTCCGCATAAGGATTGACAGCACGTCGATCTGCGGCACCGATCTGCACATCTACAATTGGGACGATTGGGCCGCATCGACGGTTCCGGTACCGATGACCATCGGGCACGAGTTTGTCGGGCATATCGACAAGCTCGGAGCGGGCGCCACGGGTTTTAAGGTCGGGCAACGGGTGTCGGGCGAGGGACACATCGTCTGCGGCCAGTGTCGCAACTGCCGCGCCGGCCGCGAGCATCTGTGCCGCGACACCAAGGGCATCGGCGTCAACCGGACGGGGGCGTTCGCGGACTTTCTCGTCATACCCGAGCACAATGTCTATCCCATCCCCGATGACATTGCGGATGAATATGCATCCGTTCTCGATCCGTTGGGAAACGCGGTCCACACCGCCTTGAGTTTCGATCTTGTCGGCGAGGACGTGCTGATCACCGGCGCCGGCCCCATCGGCCTGATGGCGTCGGCCGTTTGCCGCCATGTCGGCGCGCGGCACGTCGTCATCACCGACATAAACCGCAAGCGGCTGGAACTGGCGACGAAGATGGGCGCGTCGCGGGCTGTTGTCGCCGGTCAGGAGGACCTTGACGACGTGATGCTCGAACTCGGCATGAAGGAGGGCTTTGATGTCGGGCTCGAGATGTCCGGATCGGCGGCCGCCCTGCAGGAGATGATCGAAAACCTCAACAATGGCGGGCAGGTCGGATTGCTCGGGATATTTCATGGCCCGGTAAGCATCGACCTCAACAAGGCGATTTTCAAAGGCCTCCAGTTCAAGGGCATTTACGGCCGGGAGATGTTCGATACCTGGCACAAGGCTCTCGCCATGCTGGAGAGCGGTCTTGACATCTCGCCGATCCTCACGCACCGCTTTGCTTTTGAAGATTTCGAAAAAGGGTTTGAGGTGCTGAACAAGGGCGACGCAAGCAAGGTTATTCTCGACCTTCATGCGCAATCGGGGAGTTAGGAAGACAGATGGCAAGTGTGATCTCTGGGGGAGACGGGCCGCGCCGCCGTCGCGGAGGACGCGAAGCAAAGCGCACCGGCGCAAGCGCGGTCGCCCGCCCGTTCGTCCAGCCGTCAAGGCATTACCCGCCGGTCGATCTGGCGCCTGAAGAAGCGGTTGAGCGGATTCACAGCGCATCGCTGAGGGTGTTGAGCGAAACCGGATTGAACGTGCTTCATGACGAGGCGCGCGCGATCATGAAGCGTGCCGGCGCGCAGGTGAGCAACGGCGAGACGCGCGTGCGTTTCGATCCGGACCTGATCTCGCAAACCATGGCGACCGTGCCGGAGCGGTTTACCCTTCATGCCCGCAACCCCGCTCACAATCTGACTGTCGGCGGACCGCAGATGGTTTTCTGCCAGACGGCCAGCGCGCCCAACGCATCGTGTCTGGACCGGGGCAGGCGCAGCGGAAACCAGGATGATTTCCGCAACTTCCTGCGCCTTGCGCAGCACCATCCGATCATACACGCGGTCGGCGGATATCCGGTCGAACCCGTCGACCTTCATGCCTCGATCCGCCATCTGGACTGCATCTCCGACTTCGTGACGCTGACCGACAAGGCCTTTTGCGTCTATTCGCTCGGCAAGGAACGCATTGCCGACGCCATCGAGATGACGCGCATCGCCCACGGCCTTTCGCTTGACGAATTGCGCAGGCGGCCTTCGGTCTTCACCGTCATCAACACCAATTCGCCGCTCCAGCTCGATTCTCCGATGATGCAGGGCATCATCGACATGTCCTCCATGGGACAGCCGGTCGTCATCACGCCGTTTACGCTGTCCGGGGCCATGGCGCCGGTGACAATCCCCGGCGCGCTGGTGCTTCAGAACGCTGAGGCTCTGGCAGCGATCGCATTCAGTCAGATGGTCAGCCCGGGCGCACCGGTCGTCTATGGCGGGTTTACCTCCAATGTGGACATGAAATCCGGATCGCCGGCCTTCGGGACGCCGGAATATATGAAAGCCCAGCATATAGGCGGGCAGTTGGCCCGCCGCTACAAGGTGCCGTACCGTACCTCCAATGTCTGCGCCGCCAACACGGTTGATGCCCAGGCCGCCTATGAATCGGTCTTTTCCCTCTGGGGCGCGGTCAACAGCGGTGGCCATATGCTCAAACACGGCGCAGGCTGGATGGAAGGCGGGCTGTGCTGTTCCTATGAAAAGATGATCCTCGATATCGATCTTTTGCAGATGGTGGCAGAGTTCATGTCTCCGATGACATTCGATGAGGATGAACTCGGTGTCGACGCGATCGCGGATGTCGGGCCCGGCGGACACTTCTTCGGCACCGCACACACGCAGGCCCGTTTCAAGGATGCATTTTATGCGCCGATCCTCAGCGACTGGCGCAACTTCGAGACCTGGCGCGAGGCGGGAGAGCCGACGGCCATGCAGAAGGCCAATGCCGTATGGAAACAGCGCCTTGCCGAGTACGAACAGCCGGCGCTGGATTCGGCGGTCGCGGAAGAATTGCGGACCTTCGTTGACAGGCGCAAGGCAGAGGGCGGCGTGCCGACCGATTTTTGAACCACAGGCTGCGCTTCAGGCCGGGTCGATCAACCGGGACCATGTGCACATGCTTCTGTAAAGGTGAAACGGAGGTCGGCATGGCACGCGTCAGAAAATTGCCCGGCCGTCACACCGCACCACCCATCACCACCAGATGCACCGAGACGACCTGGCCGGCGGCAAAGCGCAGTTCCTTTTCCGGATTGTATTGGGACAGCACCAGCTCCTCGGCATTCCAGCGCACGAACCGCTTGACATAGGCGAGCGTCGGTCCGTGTTCCTGGAACCTGATCTGCGCGACGACGAAGTCGCCGCGCCGGGCCCGCTTCATTGGATTGACGAAGACGATCTCCCCGTCGAAGTAACGCGGCTCCATCGATTCACCCGCCACATAGACCGCATAGGCCCCGACAATGGACGAAAGGCTCGGCGGTGCAAAAACGTCCTCCAACCGGTCACCATTCATGACAAATTCACCGTCAACTCCGCCCACCGCCTGACCGTAGACGGGGATGCTCACCCTCAGGTCCGGCAACTCATCGCCAAGCCGCGCATTGGCCGGCTGGGCCGCAATCTGCAAATCACTATGAGGCGTATTTGATTTCATGACGCCGCCGCTTGCAACCCCGAAACCGGCATCAGACGCAGATTTGTTCATGTTGTGTTTCGAGGCGTTGACGGGCGCCATGTCGGACGTACGAACACCCGCCGGAGGGCCGGACGGTGAGGGCGGATCATAGGCGGTTCCACCAAACATGAGTTCCGATGGGCTGATGTCGAGATGGGGAGCCAGCCGTACCGCCCAATCCTTGGTCAGTTGACGCTCCCCGGCCTCAAGCCGCCTGATCTGCGGTTGCGACGTTTGCGCCAGCTCGGCAAGCCGGGCCTGTGTCAGCCCCTTGGCTTCGCGCAGCGATTTGATTGTATTCATGTGCCTTCTCACGGTTTCATCCGTTCCGCCCGATGGGTATATGCCAGACTGGTTTCGAGGACAAAAACCGTGTTGGTATAATCATTGACATATATACCAAAATGACATAAAACGCAAGGCACTCCAAAATCGCAAAATCCGAGGTGAAATTGATGACGCAGCGTGCTGCCACTTGGTTCCCAGTTTCGCAGCCTGCCGATATCGGCCGTTTGCATCCCAGGCTCCCTGTGGGGCATTCGGCACGCAGCATAAATCGGCCTCAAAAAGAGAACAAAACAAGAACAAATACAGCGCGCGAACTCGGGATTCAAGCCGTTGCACGGGAAGTCATCGACTTTGGCGAGCCGACCTCGGGAACCGGCGAGGAAGGATGGGGACGCAAGACCGTCTCCGTGGCGCGCGTTTCAATCCTTGATGGCTTTGCTCTCGCCGAGGGCGAACCTCCGCCGCAGGAAAGCTGCACGTCAGAACTGCCATTGCCCGTCACCGCTCCCTGGAAATGCGACTGAAGATGAAAAACACGCCCGAACACATCCGGTCTTCCACCTGCTTTATCGACACGAGCGCCAGGCCGCGCGGCCGGCGCGGCCGGCTGAGCCTTCCCGACAAGGAGAAGCTGCTGAAGGACTACGCCGCCGGCCGGCCCACCGATGACATCGCGGACCGCTTCGATGTCGACGAAATCTATATCCGAAAACTTGCCAGCCGTTACCGCGTCCGCAGGGGGCAGGCGGCCCCGATACCGGCACCGGCCGGACAACTGCATGCACCCCGGCGTCCCGATCACCGGTCGGCGTTCAAGCGTGCGCGCAGGGGCTTCGACCTGCCGGCGGAACTGGAACCGCAATACATCCGGCTTCTGGTCGCCGGTCTCAGCCGTCAGCAGGCAGCCCGCAAACTTGGCGTTTCAACACATCTGAAGGGGTTTGAGTGAAACGAGCGAACGCGCGGACCGCTGCCGCCATGAAGGCGCGCTGCGACATCCACAAGACCGCAAGGCGTTGCGGCGTCAAGCTGTTTGACGGCGCACGCATGTATAAAAAAGCGCGCGGGCCCAAGGAGTGTTTTTGTCCCGGGACCTTGCGCCGTATCGGTCGTGCGCTCGGAGAAGCCCATCTGGAACTGGTGCTGCGCCTGATCGTCGAAACGGAGGGCAATGCGGCAGAGCTTTACGGCGAAACACTCATGGCGGTTTCATCGGTTCTGGAAAACCATCCCGACCTTATCGAGCACGGGTCAGCCCTGTTTGATGCCTTTGACACGGTAGACCTCGGCCGCCTGCGCCTTACCGCGCGCGCTATGCGCTGCGGCTTGCCGGTGGCCCACATCATGCGCGTGCTCTTGTGGCTCGATCTGCAGCGTTTTTTGTGCCCCGAACAGACCGGCCATGGAGGCGCCTCTCCCGCGATTTGTTGCCGGGACCATTGAATACGGAGCCGGCTGACCAGCGAGTACCACATGCCGTAGCCGATGACGGTCATGACAATGCCGAGGTAGAGGACCGCGAGCCAGACGATCCGGTCGGCCGAGACAATGGCGTCCACGTGGTTGCCCTCGAAGATCAATGACAGGATGAGCAACTGCGGCGTGGCAAAAACCGCCACCCATGCCCCAGACAAGAGCGACCCCAAGCCCCATGGCGATATCGACGGGTGAAAGCCTGCCCATTTTCCCTGCGCACCGTTTTGCGATTGGTTTCAGTTCATAAAGAGCGGTGACCAGCCTGCGCCAAACGGTTGGCGATGGCAAGCGCCGCCGCTTGCCATTCATGGCGGCCGACCCCATAGTCGAACGAAGAGACATCACCGCGCAGACAAGGCACTGGCATGATTGATTTCTACTACGCACCCACGCCCAACGGCTGGAAGGTCGCCATCATGCTTGAAGAGTGCGGTCTGGATTTCACCACCCATCTTCTCAATCTTGCGCAGGGCGATCAGCTTGAACCGTCATTCCTGAAAATAAGCCCCAATGCGAAAATGCCGGCCATTGTCGACAACGATGTCGACGGCGATCCCGTGTCGGTGTTCGAAAGCGGCGCCATCCTTTTTTATCTGGCCCGCAAGACCGGACGCTTCATGCCGAGCGGTCCCGGCGGCGAAAAGGAAACGCTGGAGTGGCTTTTCTGGCAGGTGGGCAATCAGGGCCCCATGGCCGGACAACTCAGTCACTTCAAGAATTACGCGCCGGACGGTCAGGACTACGGCTTCAAGCGGTATCTGGGGGAGTATGACCGGAACCTTGCGGTTCTTGAGAAACGTCTCGAGGGCAGGGAGTTTATGCTGGGGGAATACTCCATTGCCGACATGATCAGCTTTCCCTGGGTGCTGATCGCCAAACCGCTCGGGGCCTCGCTGGAGAAGTTCCCCAATGTGACCGCCTGGCGCGGCCGGATCAAGGAGCGGCCGGCCGTTCGAAGGGCCGTTGATCTTCACAAGGAGCGGCAGAACAGGGGGCAGCACAATGTCGGGAACAACAACGTCCTGTTCAATCAGTCCGGCGAAACCCTTCGCCGCGGCTAAGCATCATCAACCCATTGCCAGAAGAGTTCCATGCAGATTGCAATAGACGATTTGACAGGTTCGGATGTTGCCGGACTTTTGCGGACACATCTCGATCACATGTCTTCCCTTTCCCCGCCGGAAAGCACGCATGCGCTGGATCTGGACAGCCTGCGCGCGCCGGACGTGACGTTCTGGACGGTGCGGGACGGCGGACGGCTTCTCGGCTGCGGCGCGCTGAAGGAAATCGAGCCGGGCCACGGCGAGATCAAATCCATGCATACCGCGGAGGCGGCGCGGGGCAGGGGCGTTGCAAGGGCGATTGTCGAGACCATCCTGTCCGAAGCGCGCCGCCGGGACTACAGTCGTCTCAGCCTGGAGACCGGTTCCCTGGCGGAATTCGAGGCGGCCCGCAGGCTCTATGTCGGATTTGGCTTTGAATATTGCGCGCCCTTCGCCGGTTATGTCGAAGACCCCTGCAGCGTGTTCATGACGCGGCGGATCGACTGAGCAATCCGCACGCCCTGTTGCAAATTGCCGTGGCGTGAATGAGACTGTGGGTCGAGGTCCCTGTGCCCGCGAGGGCGATACCGCACGAGGCATATTCATGCTCAATCAGGGTTGGCAGAACGCTTTTACTGCCTCTGTGCTGGCAGTCATCGTGCTGTTTGTCATACCCAGGGCCTGTGGCGGTGAAGCCGACAGGGATGCGGCCGGGTCCGCCGAGTGCTTTGTGCTGTGGGATGGGCAGGAATATGCCATCGACTGTTCCGCGGAAGAAACCGAAGAGAACGAGGCGGACGACTTCGATCCCGCCGAACTGTAATCCGAATGGCTGTCTCTATCCGCCGACGGGCCCAAGCAGCATCAGCGCGCGTGTGCCGAACTCTTCGCGCCAACTGTCAATGATCGGCCGAAGCAGCGTCGTGTCCCATTCGCCGCCGCCCCAAAGGGTGGAGTTGTTTTCGACATCATTTGCCCAGCGATGCATGACGGCGCGTGCGCCTTCAGCCGTTGCGATCCCGGAGAAATCCGCCAGCAGTACCTGTGAACTTGAACCGCCCTTTGCTTCGGGCGGAGACCACGCCAGGAGATAAGGTCCGCGATTGTCCAGGATCCAGCCGGTCCGCTCGGCATCCGCGATGGCGCGTTTGGCATCGGCAAGTCCGTAGCGCTCGATCGCTTCATCGCAGTTTGGTGCCGCTGAACTTGCGTTCAGTTCTTCGGCGTGAGCCGTTGCTGATACGGGCCATATCGTCATCACGCCGGGCTCATCGCGCGCTGCGATATCGGGCGTTGGCGAGGTGAACGCCTCGCAGATGGCCATGAGGCGGTCCCGTTCATCCGCATGCATTCCGGCGCGAATCGCGACGATCCCGAAACCCGCAAGCCTTGCCGTTTCGATACCGTCAGGCCCGGCAAAGCGCCTCGACCGGTCCATCGATCCCGCGGCCCTGCCGGTCTCATCGTCTTCCACAACGATTGTCACCCGTTCGGTTCGCTTTTCGACAGGGGCAGCCTCAATCATCACCTCCACCGCCGCGCCGGTTTGCTTGTCGATCGTGACCACATCGACCGTCTTCCGCGTGCTCTCGCTGACGTCGACCGTTTCCTCGATCCGGCCGTCTTTCTCATCGATCTCTATGCGATCGATGATCCGTTCCGTTGTCTCAACCGTCTCCTTTCGCTCGACCGGACGGTCCGCCGTCTCCACAACTTCCGTTGTCTCCATGGTGCTTGTCGGTGTTTCCGTGACACGAACCACCTCAACGACAGGCTCTCCTGTCTGTCGCGGCGCGTCCTGCGGAACAGGGGTCTGCGTGCCGCTGTCCCCTATCGGCTCCGCCCGGACATTTTCCTCATGTCTTTTTTCCGGAACCGGCGCGGCCTGCGCAGCAACGTTAGCCTGCGCGACTGGTGATTCGGTCGTTGCAGACCGCTCGACTTCAACGACGGTCTCAGCCGCCGCAGTCCTGGGAATCGGAACCGGCGCGTCGGCGGGGCTGATCTGTTGCCCGCCGGCGCAGGCGGAAAGACCGAGCGCTGCAAACAAGGCAATGAAAACCGATTGTCCGGGATTAAAAGGCCTACATAAAAAACTGTTATTTAAATCGATACTGCGAACGTTATCGGTCTGTATTTGTGCGGTGGCCGTAAAATGACTTTTGTCTAAATCCAGTGTGTTCCCCATGCTGTCGGTCTCTTTGTTCCCGTGAAGAAAGGCGGCGGCAAGATTGCGACAAAGTGTACTGTAAGCATCATCAATCACAAAGCGCTCAGGTGTGGGTAAGTGGTTTTCTTTTGCGGATTGCGTCAATTGCGCATCACCTGATCGCTTGCCTTATGGAAACAGGAGGTTGCCTGTGAACCGTTACATTTGGGCTTCGAATCGATTCGCATTTGCCGCTCTGATTGTGGGGAGCCTTTCCGGCATTTGGATGACCCGTGTGAACACGCCTGCGGATCGTCCGAGGCTCTAGTCGAGGGCGCCGGCCTTTAACATGTCCCGGTCTGCCATATGGGGAAGACCCAGCTTGCGGTAGGCGCGCGCCCGGCTGACATAGTATTGAGCGCGCTCCGGATTCATCTTGATGGCCCTGGAAAACTCCTCCACCGCGCTCTCGTAATCATTGAGGTCCATCAGCGCGTTGCCTCTTTCGAAAACCGCCTCCGCCAGATCGATGTTGAGGCCGATGGCCTCGTCGATATCCGCGATGGCGCTGACGGCATATCCGCTTCTTCGCTTGGCAACGGCCCTTTGGAAGTAAGCATCGGCCCGTTTCGGCGCGTTGACGATGACGGAATCGAACTGCGCGATCGCTTCGTCGTAGCGCTGCATTTCAAGATAAAGCCGTCCCAGATAGAAATACGGTTCGGGGTCGAGCGCGTCGATCCCGATCGACCGTTTGAATTGCTCGGCCGCCTTGGTGAATTCGCCGCGCGACTGGTAGATGGAGCCGATATTCAGATAGGCGTCCCGGTATCCTGGATCGTGTTCGACCGCAGCCGAGTAGCTCTCGATGGCGAGCATGTCATGACCGAGGCTGGCATGCGCCACGCCGCGGTTGTAGAGGGCCAGAGAGTGCGCCGGCTGAAGTTCAACCGCCCGGTCGAAGTCCGAAACCGCACCGGCAAAGTTGCCGGTGTTGAGGCGCGCATTTCCGCGGCCGACATAGGCGGTAACGTTTTTCGGGCGCAGCCTGAGCACAGCGGAAAACGCCACCGCGGCCTCGTCCCAACGGTCGAGCTGTTCCAGACAAAGGCCGAGGCTGAGATAGCTCTCGGCGTCGTCCGGCAGCAGCGACGCCGCGGCCCGGAAATCGGCCGCGGCCGCCTCATAGTTCTTGTCCTGCCTGAACATGGCGCCGCGATTGTAGTAGGCCTGTCCGTCCCCGGGGTTGAGCGCGATGACCATGCCGAAGTCCGACGCGGCGCGGTCGTACTGTTTCATCGCTTCAAGCAAAAGCCCGCGGTAATAGAAGATGTCCGGGTCTTTGCTTTCCAGTTCGACGGCGCGGTCGAAATCCGACAATGCTTCCCCATAGCGGAGCATTTCCTGAAGATTGTAGCCGCGTTTTACATAGCCGCTGACGGCATGCGGGGAGAGGCCGATTGCCGCCGAGAAGTCTTCATGGGCAAGCATTCCAAGCCCCAGCGCCTGAAAGGCCAAGCCGCGATTCTCCAGGGCAATGCTGTCGCCCGCGTCCAGCCGGACGGCCTCGCTATAAAAGATCAGCGCTTCCGGCGTACGGTTCAGCGCATGGAGAGTATTGCCCAGATTGTTGTGCGCCGAGGCGAAATCGGGATTGAGCCGAATGGCTTCCCTGTAGTCCGCCGCGGCAGGTTCAAGGCGCCCCAACTCCTGCCGGTAAAACCCCCGCTTGAAGAACAGGTCCGCATCCCACGGATCAAGTTTGATCGCCTCGGTCAGATCCGCGATCGCGTCCTCGACCCTGCCGGCTTCATAGAGGGCCTCGGCACGGTAAAGGAAATTCAGCGCGTCTCCGCCATCGATTTCTATGGCCCGGTTGTAATCGGCGAATGCGCGGTCAAACGCTCCCATCCGCACGAGGACTTTCGCCCGATTGACGTAAGCCTGATGGTAAGACGGGTCCAGCATGATGGCCCGTTGGAAGTCCTTGACCGATTCCGTCTGCAAACCGAGGCGGCCGTGGGTCAGGCCGCGCATGTTGAATGCCAGAAAATCCCTCGGATTCAGCCTGATGGCTTCGTTCAAATCGGCGAGGGCACGCTGATGCCTGCCCCAGTCATAGTAGATCTCTCCACGCCGCCGGAAGGTCTCAAAGTCGTGCGGAAGCAATTCCGCGGCCTTGTCGAGGTCCGCGATGGCAAGGGCGAAGTCCCCATTGTTGCCGTAAGCGGTCCCGCGGTTGAAATAGGCGAAGGCAAACGCCGGATCGCTGTCGATCGCGCGCGTATATTCCCGGATTGCTGAAGCAAAATCATCCTGATTGAGGTGGTAGTTTCCCCGCGCGTTGAAATCGAAGGCATTTTCGGGACGAAGCGGAAACGTGTCGCTGTCCGCGATCTGCCCGTCTTCGGACAGGACATCGCCGTCAGCGGCCGCCACTTGCACGATGCTGCAGGCAGGACAGATGAACCGGCCCTCGGCATCGGTTTCTGCAGGGATGTGGAGCGGGGCATGCGGACCGGCAGCGGCGGTGGTGGACAGCAGACAGATGATCAACCAACTGAACCGGTCCGGCAAACCACTCACTCCCCGTTTGGTGTCATCAAAAATTTATGCATGCACCGCGTCCGGTTACAACCATATCCTTGCCGTCTGTGGATTATTCGAAACTCCATTCCGGTTTGCTGGCGATCGGGCTGTGGAAAGGTCCTTAATCGCCCCAGGAAACGCAACCTGTCTGCCCGTCGAGCCGACGACGACAGGGCCGAAACATGGATCGGAGAGGATCAAACGCGCCCGATGTTCGCGGACTGATCGCCTCGCTCTGTGTCGGGCAGTTCAATCTTTCCTTGTGTCATATGACTGACACAATGTGAGCGATATGCCGTCTTGTCGTTTCGAATGGATCGCGCCAGACCAACTTCTCTTTGCATTTCAATAGGTTTTGTTGCAAACTCCGGCCGTTTTGGGGGGCGAGCGGGCTTGGTCGTGGCGCAGGAAAAAGAAACAACGGGATCGGCGGCGAAAGCGGCTGCGAAGAAAAAGCAGGCCGTTGTTGTCATTCACGGGATGGGTGAACAGGTGCCCATGGATACGCTCCGGGGCTTCGTGGACACCACATGGGTCACCGACGAAGGCCTCATTCCGCGCGCGCGTGTCGACTCCAACAACGGCCAGCAGCGCATTGAAAATCCGGTCTGGAGCAAGCCGGACAGACGCAATCGCAGCTTCGAGTTGCGCCGCATCACCACCGAGGAAGCCAAGAACGGCGTTCGCACGGATTTCTACGAATTCTACTGGGCCCATCTGATGCAGGGCACGACGTGGGAACATGTCAAAATCTGGTTGGTCGACCTGCTGTGGCGCTCTCCCGGGCGGGTGCCGAAAGACGTTTTCAACGCCTGGCTTGCCCTCTGGATTGCGACCGTGCTGATCGGTGTCGTCATGGCGGTGTCGCTTTTGCCGATCGACGATCTGCGACAGTGTCTCGCGGGTGCATGCGACGATGGCGCATGCAGCGCGTCCAGCCTTTGCTGGACGTGGATCGGTCCCGTCATCGGCGTGATCGGCTCGCTCGTGGCCGGCACATTCGTCAATATCTTCCTGCTGAAATATTTCGGCGACGTGGCCCGCTACGTCAAAGCCAACCCGATTAACGTGGCCCGCCGCCAGGAAATCCGCGAGAAGGGCGTCGAACTGCTGGAAACGCTGATGGGTGTGCGGGACTTCGATCCGTCAAAACACAAGAAGGGCGCTCCCTATCCGAAGTGGGATACGGAGTACGACCGCATCATCGTGGTCTCCCATTCACTCGGGACGATTATCGCCTACGACATCCTCAAGGCGAGCTTTGCAAGGGTAAACAGGTACCTCAACCGCAATGGCCAGGCGCGCAAGAAACAGCCGGCCCGCGACGAGCTTGAGAAGCTGATACAGGATGCGATCGAGAATTCGGGCACGCTTGACCTCGACGAGTATCGGCGGCTTCAGAACCTCGCCTGGAAAGAGCTGAAGGAAAATGGCTGTCCCTGGCTCGTCAGCGACTTCATCACACTCGGATCGCCGCTCACCCATGCCGAGTTCCTGCTTGCCCACGACAAGGATGACATGCGCAGCCAGCAGGAAAGACGGATCCTGCCCACATGCCCGCCCGCCCTCGAATGGGACGCCAAGACAAAACACCAGCACTTTACCTATCAAACGGGCGCGAACTTTTCCAACGGCGCCTATTTCCGCTATCCGCATCATGCAGCGCATTTCGCGTTTACACGCTGGACCAACATCTATTCAAAGAGCGAGAGAATATTCTGGGGCGACATAATCTCCGGGCCGTTGGCCGGTCATTTCGATCTGTCGACGCCGGTCGCGCGGCTGCAGGGGATTTTGGATATCCCGGTCCTGCCCGAGCAGGATGTCGAAGGCAAACCCAAAGGGTCCGTTCCCTTCTTCACCCACACGAAATACTGGGACATGAATGTGCGGACCGGCAGCAACGACAATTGGGCGGTTCCGTACCATATCCACAAACTGCGCGAAGCCATCAATCTGCTCGACAAATGACCTGCAGGGCGCAATTGCGCCGAACAGAAGCGCGCCCCACTGGATCACATGAGTGGTCGCATCGAGCGCCTTGCATGCCGCTCTCGGACAGCATCCCTATGTCGGGGATATCCGGGGCAGGGGACTGTTTCGCGGTATCGAGCTCGTCGAAGACAGGGAAAGCAAGACGCCGTTCGAACCTGAAAGGGGCGTCCACAAAAGGATGAAGGCGGCGGCCTTCGATTTTGCCATTGGAACAGATATAGGCGCTTCAGCGGGGACCGGTGACGGCGTCTCCAGCTAAAAACGCCGACAACGCTTCCACATAACTGTCCCAGCCGCTGTCATGCATGTCCCGGCTTTCCCGTTTCCGAAAGCCGGTATGAAGAATGTGAAGGTCCGTTCCGACGTCGGCAGGTTCAAACCGGACAGCGACCTCGGTTATCTCACCGTTTCGATCCCACTCCCACGTATAGCGCACATGGCGGTCCGGCTCGACGGCAAAAAACAGGCCTTCCGCGACGCTGTCGCGTTCACCACCTTCAATGATGAGGCGGAAATGACCGCCAACGGTCGGGTTTATGTCCATCCTGGTCGCGGGCGGAATGACGGTTTCGCAACTCGTCCAGGCAGCAAACACCCGCTCGGGCGGGAAGGGCAGCTCATAGTTCTTATCAATCTTCATGCAATTTCCCACTGCAAAAACAGTGTGACCTCATGCGGTCTGCCCATCGTCATAGCAAGCCGCAAGACGATTCGATGTTAACAAATTCTAGAGCGCCCGATGCTCTACGTCATGAAACTGTTGCAAAATCAAAGAAGGGCACAACACGGTCGCGTGGGCATGACGGAGCGGCCGGTGTCGCGGCGTCAATGAACGACGGGATATCCAGGAAATGCGGCCCACAGCTTTGCCTAGAGCGAGTTGTGATTAGATTGAAGCATTTGATGGCGGAAAATCGGTTCACTCGGCAAGGCGCGTCGCGCAGCGCGATGTGGTGCATCGGGCAAGCGGGGCAACG